>NZ_JBSGBZ010000004.1:65845-264714 GCF_053601495.1 Streptomyces sp. NPDC004721 | reverse complement strand
GCAGGAGAGGGCGGATGAGCCTCACGACGTCGCCGGTGCCTGATTCAGCGAGGCGGGCGATCTCCGGCCCCAGCCGGTAGCGTCCGCGCACGCCCTTGCTCGACACGACGAGTTCCTCGTCCTCCAGGGCACTCAAGATCCTGTGGATGGTGGTCCTGGGAAGGCCAATCCTGTGGGCCAACTCGGACTGGGTCAGCCCCCCGGGTGTCTCGCGGATCGCGCGAAGCATCTGGGCGGCCCGCGAGATCACCTGGATTCCACTGTGGCTCCGTGCGCTCGTCTCGTCGGATGGTGAAGTCATGTCACCATCCTGCCCCTGCGCACGGATCACCATGGAATCTTCGGCGGGCGAGTGTCCCGGTGCTCGGCGATGAAGAGCGAGGGCAGGAAGCGGGAGAGGTAGGTGAACTCGTTGTAGCAGTGCTGCAGCAACTCCCCGGCCAGCTCCGTGGGAACTGTCTCCTCCACCTCGGCGGGGGTGGCTCCGGTAGCCGGAAGATCCTGCCCGAGGTAGAAGTGGCTGCGCATCGCCAGCCCCCACTCCGTGTCGCGGCCCACGTGCAGCAACCGCCCTCCCAAGACCTCGCCGGACGGGCCTCGGTGCGGCTCGTGCCCAAAGCCCACACGGCCGAGGACGGCACACGAGACGCGCTGTTCGCGCCGCGCCGACTCGTACTCCTTCGCCTCGAAGAACTCGGACGGGTCGCGGAACTGGATCACAAGGTCCTCGGCCGGCAGCGCCGTGAGGCGCTCGGTGACCACGTGCTCACTTCCGACGTGTGTGTCGTCGGAAAGCGATCCCTCCCATACTGAGGAGACGTGGTCGCCGGGGTGCCACCACACGTACTTCTGGGTGTCGCACCTCCACCGGAACCACCACTCGAACATCTCTCCCAAGCACCGGTGCATGTCCGTGCGGACAGCCACGTGCAGCACCCCTGAAGGCAGCCGCTCGTATCCCGTCTCCAGCTGCAGCGGCTCCGGGTGCAGCAGAGCCGACACCTCGTCCAGTTCCACGGTCTACTCCTCTCGTTCCGTCGGATCAGGGGCGCGGCCGCAGCCCCAGTACGGACTCAGTCTCCGTGACCGAGGCGATTCCCAGGTCCAGGCTCCGCGCGAGCTGGACGGTGCGGGCCACGAGAGGCTCGTTGCCCTGCGTCAGCTCGCCCTTGCGGAGGTAGAGTGTGTCCTCCATCCCGGCACGAGCGTTGCCCCCCAGGGACAGGGCAACGGCCGTCAGGTTCAGGTTCGCCCTGCCGATGGCGATGATCTGCCAGATCGCTCCCTCGGGCAGGCGGCGCACGAGGGTGAGCAGGTTGTCGGCGGTGGCGGCCGCTCCGCCGGCGACGCCGAGGACGATGCTGAACTGCAGCGGCTCCTCAAGAAGTCCTTCGTCACGGAGTCGCAGACAGGCGTCCAGGTGTCCGGTGTCGTAGATCTCCAGTTCCGGTTTCACCCCCAGCTCCCGCATCCGTGCCGCGAGCCGCCGCACGCCGGCGGGCGGGTTGCGGAACTCACCGGCGCCGAAGCTCATGCTGCACGGGTTCAGCGTCGCCATCCGCGGGCGGAGCTCCACGAGCTGCTCACGGTCCTCGAACGGCACGGCCAGGCCGACGCCCGTGGAGAGCTGGACCAGGATCGGACATCGCTCGGCGATGAGATCCATGGTGCGCTGGGCGATGCCGAGGTCGGCGGTCGGGCGGTCCTGCTCGTCGCGCAGGTGGATGTGTGCGACGGAGGCGCCGAGGTGGTATGCCTTCTCGACGGCCTCGGCGATCTCGTGCGGCTGGGTGGGCAGCGACGGGTTGTCGCTGCGCTGGGCTATCGGCCCGGTCGGGGCCACGGTGACGACGACGCTCACGGTCGCTTCTCCGGGGTCGGTGTGGCGATGACGACGAGCAGGCGGGTGCCCCGGTCGGTCCGGTTTTCGAGCGAGCGGACGGTACCGCGCGGCAGGTGGACGGTGTCTCCGGGACCCAGCGTCTCGGCCGGGCCGTCCCCGACGACGAGGGTCAGCTCGCCGTCGAGGACGTAGTAGACGGTCTCCTCGGCGGCCGGCGAGGTCAGGGCGGTGCCCGCGGGGTGGTAGTACGACTCCCCCAACCAGAACCGCTCGGTCGGGCCGGCCTCGTGGCCCTGGAGGCGCCGGGCGTCGACGCCCTCGTGCAGAGGCGGGAAGTAGGCGGGTGCACCCGCTCCCCGGACGATGCGAGCAGCCATCGGTCCTCAGCCCCGCTCGATGCGGTACGTGCCCTTGGGGTCCGCGATGGCCACGAGACGGACGATGCAGCCGTCGCCGCCCACCCAGCGCCAGGGGAAGGCCGCGAAAGTCATCCGCTTGCCCGTCACCTTGTCCAGGTCGCCGCCGATGTTCTCGAAGCCGTAGATGCCGGCGTTCAGGATGGCGTTGTGGCAGGGCTCCCAGTACGGGAAGTCCTCCTTGACGGACCGGCCCGTCTCCTCCTCGTACTCGCGCACCGCCCACGGCAGCAGCCCCCCGGCCTCCTCGCTGGGGCCGTGCGGCCCGATGGCCGTACCCAGAGGGTGGTCGAGTGCCTGGCAGTCGGAGCCGACCGCCTTGACCCTGCGCTCCACGAACCATTCGCCGGCCTCCTTGTAGAAGCCGGGCGAGTACCCGTAGTACTCGGCGCTGTCTGCGTACTTCCGGTGCCAGCCGGTGTTGACGATGACGAAGTCACCCGGCCGCACCTCGGTCACCGAGGCGGCCTTCTCCAGGTCGTCGGCGGTGACCACCTCCCACTTCTGCTTGGGGATGTCGAGCACGACGCCGGTGCCGAAGAAGTTCCGCAGCGGGATCTCATGGAGGAGCGGGGTGCCCTCCACCACGTGCCCCGGCGCGTCGATGTGCGTACCCGAGTGCATCACGGTGGTGATCTTCTGGGTCAGTACCCGGCTCTTGGCCATGCCGTGGAGCCGCTCGATCTTCACATCCTCGAAGTACGGCCAGGCCGGTACGCCGTGCCCCCACGGATGGGACAGGTCGTAGAACTCGAGGTCCTGCTCCCCCGGGCCTTCCGCCCATGTGTAGGTCATCTGACTCTCCTTCGTGTCGGGAAAACCGTGAATACGGGAACGTGGATAGAGGAAGAGGGAGCCGGCCGCGGGGAACTCACGCACCGGAATCGAGCCGTGCGGCGAGCTCCGCTGAGACGTGAGCCGCGAGCGCGGCGCCTGCCGCCTCCCGCGCTCCCGTGGACCAGGTGAGGAAGCCCTGACCGCTCTTGGCGCCCAGACGGCCCGCGCGGACCAGGTCGTCGAGTATCGGATGCGGCGTCACCGACCGGTCCAGGGCCGGGAAGACGGCTTCGTGGATGGAGCGTGTGAGGTCCAGTCCGACGTAGTCGGCGTTGGCCAGCGGGCCCATCTCCCCGAGCCGCAACCCGATGGTGTCGCGTACCACCAGGTCGACGGTCTCGGGATCGGCGACGCCCTCGGCGACCAGCGCGATCGCCTCGCGCCACAGTGCGTGCTGGAGTCGGTTGCCGACGAAGCCGGGAACGTCCCTGCGCACCCAGACCGGCCGCTTCCCCAAGCGCTCCATCAGCGCCATCACATCCGCGACGACACCCAGGCTCGTGCTCTCGCCCTGAACGACCTCGACGATCGGGATGAGATCGGGAGGATTCCACCAGTGGGTGCCAATGGCTCTGCTCGGATCGTCGACGTACTCGGAGATGGAAGTGATGGGAAGGACCGAGGAGTTCGAGGCGAGAACGGCGGTCGGTGCAAGCCCGGCCATCTCCGTGAACAGCTTGCGCTTCAGCTGAAGGTTCTCGACCACGGCCTCGGTGACCAGGTCGGCCCCGTCGAGGGCTTCCGCCAGGTGCACGGCACTTCGAACGGAACCCGGAGCGCCACCGAGTTCGCGCGCCAGGCGCTGCGCCTCGTGGCCGGCTTCGGGAAGAACCGAGGGGTCCGCGTCCGTGAGGGTGACAATCAGGCCCCGTGACGCGAAGACCCCTGCGATGCGTCGGCCCATCAGCCCGGCGCCGACGACGGCGACCGAGCGGAAACGCGTGACGTCACCGGTGGGGAGCGCGCCCGGCGTCGCCTCCCGGCCGGACCGCTCGGACGGCTCGGACGGCTCGGACGGCTCGGACGGCGATGTCAGCACGATGTGTAGCCACCGTCCAGATACAGGACCTGGCCGGTCAGGAACGCCGAGGCGTCGCTGAGGAGGTAGATCAACGCGCCGGAGAAGTCGTCGGGTTCGGCAAGTCTGCCGAGCGGGATGCGGCTGAGCATGGCATCGCGGGTCGCGCTGCCCTTGGCATCATCGGCGTACATCCACGCGGTCAACTCGGACCGGAACACCGTGGGCGCCAGGGCGTTGACCCGGATTCCGTCCTTGCCCCACTCGGCGGCCAGGCTCTTGGCCAAAAGGTCGACCGCGGCCTTGGAGGGACAGTACGCGCTGTACCCCGCGGGATGCCCGAGCCGGCCGCGGGTCGACGAGACCAGTACGACGCTTCCGCCCTCTCCTTGCGCGAGAAGCCGGCGGCCGACCGCTTGGCAGGTCAGCCACGCGCCGCGGACATTGGCGTTCATGACCGTCTCGAAGTCCGCGACGGGCATGTCGACGATGGGCGCGACTTTGTTGACGCCGGCCGAGGCCAGCACGCCGTCGAGACGTCCGAACGCCTCGACCGCCCGGGCCACCATCGCCTCGGCGTCAGCGGGGCTGTCGGGACGCCGGTGCACGGTCGCTACCTGGTCCTCCGGCAGTTCGCAAGCGAGTTTTTCAAGAGCATCCGCGTTTCCACCTGCCAGTACCACGTTGGCTCCGGCTGTGGTGAGGGCACGGGCTGCCTCAGTGCCCAGGGCACCGGAGGCTCCGGTGATCAGGATCGTCTTGTCTCTGAGGTCGAACAAATGAAGCGGGGACACGACAGTCATCGCTGCCTACTTCCGTAATACGGACGCTTTCGACCGAATGATGGGAACGTAGAGGTGATGCGGAGCGTGGTCAAGGGGTCACGCAAAACTCGGGGAGCAATGCCGAAACCCGTGGAATCCGCGTCGGGGAGCCCTTGACGCTGTCATACCGACCGCTCTAGTTTGACCATGCTGCAGAACATTCGTTCCGCATTGTGGAATGATCTCGCGGCACCGGCCTGCAGAGGCCCACCGCCACGCCCTGACCGACACCGTTGTCGCGCTGCTGCGCGGCTCGTCGAAGCTCGACAAGGTACAGATCGACATCGTGCAGTTCTCGTGACGCACCAGGACATCCGATGGCGACATCCCGGCCGCTGTCGCCGCCATCGAGAAGGCCGTCGAGGACCTCCGCGTCGTCCCGGCCGGTCCCAGGCCGAGCTGACCGATGCAGTCACCGATCCAGACACCACACCAGGAGAACTCCCGATGAACCTCGTGTGCGACACCCCGCTGACTCCACTCTCGTTCCTGGGCCGCTCGTCCACCGTGTGGGCTGAGAAGACCGCGATGGTGGACGACGAGCGCACCCTCACCTACGGGGAGTTCGGCGCACTGGCGCAGGCGACCGCCAAGGCCCTGCGGGGCAAGGGCGTCGGCGACGGTGACCGCGTCGCCTACCTGATGCCGAACGTGCCCGAGATGCTGGTCGCCCACTTCGCCGTGCCCCTGGCCGGCGGTGTGCTGGTGGCGATCAACACGCGGCTGTCGGCGCAGGAGATGCGGTACATCCTCGAGCACTCCGGCGCCGGCGTGCTCGTCGCCGGGGAGGGCCTCACCCAGCTCGCCGACGAGGCGGCAGCGGGTCTCGACTCGCTCCATACACGCGTGACGACCGCTCAGGAACCGCCCGCCGGGTGGATCACCTACGAGGCTCTTCTCGAGAGCGGGCCGGCGGCTGCCGATCTGCCGTGGTCGGTGGACGACGAGCGCAAACCCATCAGCGTGAACTACACCTCAGGTACGACGGGCCGCCCCAAGGGCGTGATCTTCACCCATCGCGGCGCCTACCTCAACGCTCTGGGCGAGGTGCTCCACTCCCAGCACGCCACCGACAGCGTGTACCTGTGGACGCTGCCGATGTTCCACTGCAACGGCTGGTGCACCACGTGGGCGGTGACGGCGATCGGCGGCACCCACGTCTGCCTCCCCGAGGTACGGGGAGAAGCCATCTGGCGGGCGATCCGGGAGCGCGGGGTCACGCACCTCAACGCGGCGCCGACCGTCGTCACCATGATCCTCAACGCCGAGGAGGCCGCTCCGCTCGATGCGCCGTTGCGCATCACCACGGCGGGCGCCCCGCCCAGCCCCACCACGATCGCGGCCATGGAGCGGATGGGCTTCTCCATCGTCCACCTCTACGGACTGACCGAGACCTACGGTCCCTACACCGTCTGCGAGGTCCAGAGCAGCTGGACCGGCCTGCCCGGTGTCGAGCGCGCACGGCTGATGGCACGTCAGGGTGTCGGCATGATCCAGGCCGACACCGTGCGTGTCGTCGACGAGGACATGGTGGACGTGCCCGCTGACGGACAGACCATGGGTGAGATCGTCATGCGCGGCAACTGCGTGATGGCCGGCTACTACCTGGACGAGGAGAGCACCGCCAAGGCGTTCCGGGGCGGATGGTTCCACTCGGGGGATCTCGGAGTCATGCATGCGGACGGTTACGTCGAGCTGCGGGACCGCGCCAAGGACGTGGTGATCTCCGGTGGTGAGAACATCTCCACGGTCGAGGTGGAGCAGGCCCTCATGAGCCATGCCGACGTGCTCGAGGCCGCCGTCGTCGGTGTCCCTGACGAGCGGTGGGGCGAACGCCCCAAGGCATTCGTCATCGCCCGCCGTGGCACGGCTCCCACGGAGGCGGATCTGATCGCGCACGTCCGTCAGCAGATCGCCCACTACAAGGCTCCCCGTGAGGTGGTCGTGGTGGACGAGCTGCCCAAGACGTCGACGGGGAAGATCCAGAAGTTCGTGCTCCGTGAGAAGGAGTGGGCGGGCCACGCCACACGCGTCCAGGGCTGAACCCCAGGGCGCGGTCGCGTACGAGAAGTTGTGCGCCGAGATGGACGGTCCTTTCCTGCCCGGCCGTTCATGGACCACCGCATCGCCGGTCCGACAGTGGGGCCGGGATGCGCGAGGGCCCCGGAAGCCGTGCGCGGGGTGGGAGTGCGCGACCGGGCCCAGGGCCGTTGGGGCGGGGCGGCCAGGTGGATGCGCAAGATGGGAAGCGACTCCAAGAGCGTACGAACGGGAATCTTGCGGATGGCCTCGGCCTCATGCTCCAGCACCTCCCGCAGCGACGGGCGGCCGTGCTTCAGCGCGTCCTTCACCTCGGCGCGTTCCCGCCGCGCGGCAGGAACGCCCACGTGAGGAGTTGTCCCCTCGAACACATCGACAGCAGCAACTGAGCCCCGGGGGAGAGAAATCGCGAATGGAGCTGAGTTGGACGGCGAGGCCGGAGGCGAAGATTCATCCGTGAGGAGGAGTCACCATGGTGAATTCCGCGAGCGTACGCGGTCGGACACTCCCGAGCCGGCGGACGAGCAGTCGGGGGCGCGGCGGGGCGGAGTGGCCCCGACTGCTTGAGGCCCGCTGGTTTGGTCCCGCGCTGTCTGATCGTTTTCGGCCGGTACCGCAAGGTGAAGCACATCACGGTCTGTTCGCGTTGGCCCGCACGTGTCTGGTGGGTAGCTTCCAGCGATCAAGAGCGCAAATCCCCTCTTCAAGCCTCCTCTGACAAGAGATACAGGACATGTCTGCTCAAGAACCTGCACACCATCCTCCCCAGCGCATTGGCGTGGTCGTCGAGTCGGTTTCCGGGGAGACGCGTGTCGCGGCGACCCCGGCAACGGTACGACTGCTGCTGGGCCTCGGCTACGAGGTCGTCGTCGAGTCCGGGGCCGGTGAGGCCTCCGGCTTCAGCGACCAGGCCTACATCGACGCCGGCGCGGGGGTCGACGAGGCCTGGGACGCGGATGTCGTCTTGAAGGTGAACGCTCCTTCCGAGGCGGAGATCACCCGGCTGCGCGAGGGCACGACTGTGGTCGCCCTGCTGGCCCCGGTAGAAAGGCCCGAGCTGCTTCAGGCGCTCGCCGACGCGGGCGTGACCGCCCTCGCGCTGGACGCGGTGCCGCGCATCTCGCGCGCACAGTCGATGGACGTGCTGTCCTCGATGGCGAACATCGCCGGATACCGCGCGGTCATCGAGGCCGCGCACATCTTCGGACGGTTCTTCACCGGCCAGGTCACCGCGGCGGGCAAGGTGCCGCCGGCGAAGGTGCTGGTGGCCGGCACGGGTGTGGCCGGCCTGGCGGCGATCGGCGCCGCTTCCAGCCTCGGCGCGATCGTGCGCGCAACCGACCCGCGGCCGGAGGTCGCGGACCAGGTGAAGTCGCTGGGCGGCGAGTACCTGGCGGTGAACGTCGCTCAAGAGGCGAGCACCGACGGCTACGCCAAGGCGACCTCCGCCGACTACGACCGCGCCGCCGCCGAGCTCTACCACGACCAGGCCAAGGACGTGGACATCGTCATCACCACCGCGCTGATCCCGGGCCGGCCGGCGCCGCGCCTGCTGACGGCGAAGGACGTGGCCGTGATGAAGCCGGGCAGCGTCATCGTCGACATGGTCGCCGCCCAGGGCGGAAACGTCGAGGGCACCGTGCCAGGGCGCACGGTGGTCACTGACAACGGCGTCACCGTCATCGGCTACACCGACCTCGCCTCCCGGCTGCCCGCCCAGGCCTCGCAGCTGTTCGGCACCAACCTGGTGAACCTGCTGAAGCTGCTCACCCCCGGCAAGGACGGGCAGCTGGCGATCGACTTCGACGACGTCGTGCAGCGTGCCGTGACCGTGGTGCGGGACGGCGAGGTCACCTGGCCACCGCCGCCCGTCGCGGTCTCCGCCGCTCCCGCCGCGCAGCCCGTGGCCGCGCCCGCCAAGCCGGAGCCCAAACAGCCGAAGCTGACACCTGGGGGACGCTTCGGCCTGATCGGGCTCGGCATGCTCGCAATGTCCCTGCTGGTGGCCTTCGCCCCGGCGCAACTCGCGGAGAACTTCACGGTGTTCGCGCTGGCGGTGGTGATCGGCTACTACGTCATCGGCAAGGTGCACCACGCACTGCACACGCCGCTGATGTCGGTGACCAACGCGATCTCCGGGATCGTCGTGATCGGCGCGCTGCTGCAGATCGGGCACGAGAGCCGGATCGTCACCACGCTGTCCTTCGCGGCGCTCCTGCTGACGAGCGTCAACATCTTCGGAGGTTTCGCCGTCACCCGCCGCATGCTGTCCATGTTCTCGAAAGGCTGAGCCAAGATGACCTCCATGACGGCCTCCCACGCGGCCGACCTGGTCGCTGCCCTGTTGTTCATCCTCAGCCTGGCCGGCCTGTCCCAGCACCGCACCTCCCGCGCCGGCGTCGTCTACGGCATCGCCGGCATGGTCCTCGCGCTGGCCGCCACGGCCGTGGTGGCGGCACAGGACACCACCACCGGCTCGGTGGTTCTGATCGTGCTGGCGATGGCGCTCGGCGCGGTGATCGGCCTGTGGCGGGCCCGCCGGGTCGAGATGACGCAGATGCCCGAACTGATCGCGGTGCTGCACAGCTTCGTCGGCCTGGCCGCGGTGCTGGTGGGCTGGAACAGCTACCTGGAGGTGGAGTCGCACGGCACGGCGCAGACCCGGATCGGCGCCGACCTGCTGGCCATTCACCACGCCGAGGTGTTCATCGGCATCTTCATCGGCGCGGTCACCTTCACCGGCTCGATCGTCGCGTTCCTGAAGCTCTCGGCTCGGATCAACTCCCGTCCGCTGATGCTGCCGGGCAAGAACGCGCTGAACCTTGGCGCGCTCGGCGCCTTCGTCGCGCTGACCATCTGGTTCACGATCAGCCCGAACCTGCCGCTGATGATCACGGTGACCGTGCTCGCACTGGCCCTGGGCTGGCACCTGGTCGCATCGATCGGCGGCGGCGACATGCCCGTCGTCGTCTCCATGCTGAACAGCTACTCGGGCTGGGCGGCAGCCGCGGCCGGCTTCCTGCTCGACAACAACCTGCTCATCGTCACGGGCGCGCTGGTCGGCTCCTCCGGCGCCTACCTGTCCTACATCATGTGCAAGGCGATGAACCGCTCCTTCCTCTCCGTCATCGCGGGCGGCTTCGGCATCGAGGCGCCGCCCGGCCGCGAGGAGGAGCAGGGCGAACACCGCGAGGTGCGCGCCGCGGAGGCGGCCGAGACGCTCGCCCAGGCCCGCTCGGTGATCATCACCCCCGGCTACGGCATGGCCGTCGCCCAGGCCCAGCACCCGGTCGCGGAACTGACGCGGCAACTGCGCGAGCGGGGCATCGAGGTCCGCTTCGGCGTCCACCCCGTCGCTGGGCGCCTGCCCGGACACATGAACGTGCTGCTGGCCGAGGCGAAGGTGCCCTACGACATCGTCCTGGAGATGGACGAGATCAACGACGACTTCGCCGACACCTCCGTCGTGCTCGTCATCGGCGCGAACGACACCGTCAACCCCGCCGCGACCGAGGACCCGGGCAGCCCGATCGCCGGCATGCCAGTGCTGCGGGTCTGGGAGGCCGAGCAGGTCATCGTCTTCAAGCGATCCATGGCCTCCGGCTACGCAGGCGTGCAGAACCCGCTCTTCTTCCGCGAGAACAGCAGCATGCTCTTCGGCGACGCAAAGCAGAGCGTCGAGGAGATCCTGCACGCGCTCAGCACCGACGGCCGCCACGAGGCGACCCCGGCCGCGCGCCAGGCGGTTGCGGGCTAGGTGTTACTGCTCACGAGCGTTGTTGGAGCCGACCGGACGATGGTGTCCTTCGAGGGTCGGCGGGCAGGAGCCATGCGCCGCCGGGTTCGGCACGGTCTACACCGGCGTTGGTGAGCTGGTAGCCGAGACGGTGGTAGGCGATGATCGGGCCGGTTTCGGTGGCGAGGAAGTGGCTGGTGGACTCGGTGAGGATGAGTTCCACGATCTCCGCCGGTTTGCCTGTGCGGGCGGAGAGTTCGAGCGCTTCCGGGCGCGGTGTGACGGTGTCGAGGTCGACGTGACGGTCTTCTTCGATGCTGACGACCTTGGAGGCGATGACCACGACGGCTTCCTCGGCGACTTCGGCGCAGAGGTGGTGAAGGTGGAGGAGCCCGGTCCGGCGACCAGACGATCAAATTCCGGATCTGGTCGCACACGGGACGGCCGCCGCTACGACGCCGCCCAGGTGCCGTTCCCTGCCCGAGCAGTCCGCCGTCGAGGTGGCCCACCGCTGCGGAACTCCACCGGTACGCGCTGGCCGTCCCGGCGCAGTATGAGGTCGACGCCGGCAAAGCGTTCACCGGCCAGAACTCGGTCGAGGCTGGCCGCCGCACGCGCCTGGTCCGGCTCGAAGGACAGTACCCGCGTCGCATCCCGGCCGAGGACTCCCTCGGGACGATACCCGAGCAGCTCGCTCGCCTGCGCGCCCCATGCCACGATGGTGCGGCCGTCCGACCCGATCAGCCATGTGGCGATCCGGATCTGATCGAGCACCCCTCTGGGCCGGGTGGATCCACCACGATGGGAGCTTCCCGCCCCCTCGCGCTGCTCGTGTTCGCTCATTGACCGTGTGCCCTTTATGCGCGGTACAGCCATCTTTCTACGATCGGGCGGCGGCTGTCGACTGTGACCCGACGCCACCCTTCCACCTGGGCGAAGTTGTGCAGCCCGGGAATGTCGAGGTGGCCCTCTCCCACGGCTGGGCTGGGTCCCTTCGGTGATGATCAGGCCCGCAGAGGCCCGCTGCAAGACAGCGAACAAGCGCCTCGTTGTCCAGCCTTCCGCTCATGCCTGCACCAGCCTGTCGACGTAGAGCTCTTGCGCCACCCCGGTCGCACCGACCAGGTGCCCCAGCGCGATGCCGGAGCCGTCCGGGTTCGGTCGGTCGTCGTAGGCGAGCGGCCACTCGCGCAGGCAGGCCAGCACCTGGGCGGCGAACGCTTCGTGGACCTCGATCACGTCGAGATCGGACCAGCCGATCCCCGCGCGCTCGAGCGCCGCCGCTGTGGCCGGCACCGGCCCGATCCCATCTCCTCGGGCAGGACGCCGACGACCACCCAGCTGCGCAGCCGGAGCATGCCGTAGCGGCGGCGCAGGTTCTCCGCGGTCTCGAGCATGCCGCCGGGCACCGGGTGGTGCGGCCGCCCGCGGTGATCCGGGCCCGGACGCCGCTCGGCGGCGGTGTTCGCAGGGTTCCGTCTCGGCCTGGTTTGTGGCGGCATACCAAACCATGACCCGGCGTTCAGGGAGGCGGTGGTGGCCGGCAGGCCGGGCTCTAGCATCAGCTGCACCCGCCTTGCGGCCGACGTGGACGCCCTTGCACTTCACTACGGCGTGCATGCAGGGTGAGCTGTGGATTTCGCCGGAGTCTTGGTGGATCTTTCGGATGTGCTCGGCCGGCCCGGTGTCCCGTCGGCGGTGTTCGCAGGGTTCCTTCTCGGCCTGTTAGTAGTGGTATACCAAACCATGACCTGATGTTCAAGATGCCGGTGTTGCCCGGTGGGCTGCCCTTCAGCCTGTCGGGCGAGCCTCTCCCTGAAGATCACACCTGGCGTGAGGGAGACAAATGGTTACAGATGGCCACGAGCCGTGCTCGCACGCGATGCACCGCCGCTCATTCCTCGGCCTGGGCGGCGCCGCCTTGGCAACGGCAGGTCTTGGAACCCTGCTCGGGGTCGCACCGGCGGGCGCGGCGACGACGAGGCCCGACGGCAAGGTGCGGTTCGGCCTCGTCTCCGATACGCACCTCAACGTGAACAACCCGTCGATCACAGCGCGGATGACCCAGGTCTTCGCCTCCATGGCACGACGTGACCCAGACTTCGTCCTGCACTGCGGAGACATCACCGACACCGGTCTGGACGACGAGTTCGTGCTGTACGGGCAGACAATCCCAGACGCCCTACACGGCAAGATCCATTACTCTCCTGGCAACCATGAGACGCGCTGGGATCACACGGCCAAGGAGCTGTACCACTCCCACTTCGGACCGGCACCGTATTCCTTCGATGCGGGTGGGGTCCACTTCATCGGATTCGACCCGACGCAGGTACTGCAGGACCCCGGTCACTCCGGCGCGAGCGGGCTCGCCTGGCTCGAAGCCGATCTGCGAGCGATGGCGCCGGGCACACCGGCCGTGCTGTTCCAGCACTTTCCGGTCGGCCGTGTCTACTACTTCCTCGACGACAAGCCGCAGTTGCTCGAGGTTCTGGCTGGCCACAATGTACGGGCAATCCTCGCGGGCCACATTCACGCCGAAGACATCAGCCGGTTCAACGGGCTCACCCAGGTAACGTTCAACGCGGTCAAGAACGGCGCCCTCTACTACTGGATCGAGGAGGAGGCGGCGGCTGCCGGCGGCACCCGGCAGCTGCAAGTCAGCCGCGTCGTCATTGCTCCGGACAGTTCCGAGACGACGACCGCAATAGCCACCATCCCGTTGGCTGGCCCCGGCCAAGGCCGCGAACAGCGGCCGGTCAGTGTGCAGGTGGGGTCTGTGGCCCACGGGCGGCTGCCGTTGACGGTCCAGGTCGGCACCCACGCCAGACCGCTGAGTGTGTCGGTGCAGCCTTATCCGCAGGAGGTGTTCGGGGCTGCCGGGGCGGGCACCGTGCCCGGCGTGTGGCAGGACCTGACCACTTCCGGCGGTGCGTCAGGCGGTCGGCGGTGGATCGGTGCGATGGACGTCTCCGCGATGGCCCCCGGCCAGCAGCGGTTGCAGGTGCGCGTGCTGGCCCAGGATGGCGCCTGGTGGGAAGACGTGGCGCTGTACAACGCGCCGAGCAGGACCGGCGACCCGAAGGAGCTGTGGCGCCACCAACTCCCCGGCAGCGTCCAGGGCGGAATCACCCCGCTGAACCCCGCTGACGGCACCATCGTGGCAGCCTCCAGCACGGGCGCGGTCACCGCTTTGCGCCTTACGCGCGGCGGTACCGCGGCCCCGTTGTGGCGCGCCCAGGTCGCACCTGCCTATCGGCGGCCCGCAGTCGACAAGGATGCCCGTACGGTGTACGTGCCCGGCGCCGATCATCGACTGTACGCGCTCGACGCCGCGACCGGGCGTACGGTCTGGCAGTTCGATGCTGGTGCGCCGGTGCTCAGCGCACCGTCGGTGACCACGCTGGGCGACAAGCAGCTGGTGGTGTTCTCCGCCGGCGAGGCACTCTTCGCGCTCGACGGGAAGGGCCGCAAGGTCTGGTCCGTGGCCGGACGTGGGTTCTCCGCCGGCCAGGCCGCATGCGACGGCCAGCGCGTCTACACCGTGGCGGCCGACGGCTACGCGCGAGCCCACGATGCCGCGACCGGCAAGGAGTTGTGGGCGTACCGGATGACACCATCGGGCGACGAGTTCCAGTTGGCGCTGAACAGCGGATGGGACGACGTCGTGGCTCTCGGCGCCGACCTCGCCATCGTTGCAAACATCAACGGCTCCTGGGCCCTGGATGCCGCCACCGGAGCGCCGCGGTGGACCCTCAAGGGGAGCGCGATGTACGCTCCGACCGTCGTTCTGAAGGACGCCACGGCCCTGTTCACCACCGAATACGGCGTAGTCAGCCGCGTCGATCTGGCCACGGGCAAGACGATCTGGCAAACCCCCCTCAACGTCCGAGTGTTCGAAGCGGGCCTGATCGTCCATGACGACACCGCCTGGATCCAATCCGTGGACGGCAAACTCATCGGCCTGCGGATCAACGACGGCACGCGGCAGGGCTGGCTGCAGCACACGCTCGCTTTCACCTTCAGCAGTCCCGCGATCGTCAACGACACCCTGGTCGTCGGTGATCAGAATGGCGTCGTGCACGGCATCGCTTTGCGATGAGTACGCCCGGCTCACCGTCCTGAAAGCCATGCAAGGGCGCGTGGACGTGTGCCGTCATCCAGAGCAACCTGTCGCGGAGAGACTGAGTAAATCCGGTCGCCCTGGAGCCTGAGACGACTCAAGGGCGAACGAACGGTGGCGCGGTAGACACCAATCCAAGCGGGTCAAGGTCACGATCCCCAACCAGGCTGGTTGCCTGCTGCCGGCACACGGCCGACAGGTAGCCCCGGGCCTCGCGGACGGACTGCCTCAGAGGGCGCTTAGCGTGGCCGGATTGCCGCTTATGACCTAGTAGGCCCCTCGCCAGGTTGGTGTGGTCTCGTCCGTTATGCGCTTAGCTAGGTTGTCGATCGAGGCGATGTGGATCATGGCTTCGGAGCTGGCGGCGAGGGTCTCGTAGTCGCGGGCGAGTCGGCGGTGCATCATGATCCAACCGATACTCCGCTCCACCACCCAGCGTCTCTTCACGACGTGAAAACCGCGAACTCCGGGGTTTCTGTCGACGACTTCAACGTCGATTCCGAGCTGCGCTCCGTGCTCGACTACGGCCTTCTTGAAGCCGGTGTCGACCCAGCTCTTGGCTATGGTCGGGTAGGTCTTCTTGGCCTGGTCGAGGAGGCGCATTCCCAGGGCGTTTTCGGAGAGGCTCGCGGCGGTGACGGTCACGGCGAGGAGGAGCCCGGCAGCGGTCTTTCGAGACGCAGAAGATCGACCCCGCAACTCTGCGGGCCGCGGCCCGGGCCTGGCAGGTGATCGCCGCCGGACAGCCCGTTGCTGCGGTCCGTAGTCACAGGGCGGGTTCGTCCCATTGATGGAGGAAGACGTCGGTGAGGTCGGTGCCGGGTTGGCCTGCGCCGTCGTGGAGGGCCTGTTCTGTCCAGATGACTTTGCCGGTGCGGATGTAGCGGGTGCCCCAGCGTTGGGCGAGCTGGGCGACGAGGAACAGTCCGCGTCCGCCCTCGTCGGTGGTGGCGGCTCGGCGCAGGTGGGGGGAGGTGCTGGAGCCGTCGGCGACTTCGCAGATCAGGCTCCGGTCGTGCAGCAGCCGGACGTGGATGGGCTCGGTGCCGTAGCGGATGGCGTTGGTGACCAGTTCACTGAGGATGAGCTCCGTGGTGAAGCCGATCTCCTCCAGCCCCCAGGCCTGAAGCCGGCGGACGGCGTCGGCCCGCACCGTGGCGACGGCCGCCGGGTCTCTGGGCACGTGCCACTGGGCGATTTGGGCGGGGGCGAGCAGGCGGGTGCGGGCCACCAGCAGGGCGATGTCGTCGCGGGGGTGGGGTGGTTGGAGAGCTTCGAAGACGGCCTGGCACGTGGTCTCCGGGTCGCGTCGGGGAGCCTGGGGTGCTTCGGTGAGGGCCTGTTGCAGTAGGGCCAGGCCAGTGTCGATGTCCCGGTCGCGGTCCTCGATGAGGCCGTCGGTGAACATGACCAGGCGTGAGCCCTCCGGCGGGTGAAGTTCGGCGGTTTCCACGGGCAGGCTGCCGCCGAGTCCCAGGGGCGGTGAGCCGGGTATCTCGGGGAAGGTGACCGAGCCGTCGGGGTTGACCAGGGCGGGGCCGGGGTGTCCGGCCCGGGCGAGCGTGGCCTGTCCGGTGGCTGGGTCGTAGATGGCGTATAGGCAGGTGGCCCCGGTCAGAGCCTGCTCACCGTCTGCCACATCCTGGTCGATCCGAGTGACCAGCTCGTCGAGGTATCCCAGGAGCTCATCGGGCGGTAGGTCGAGGGCGGAGAAGTTGTGCACGGCGGTGCGTAGCCGTCCCATGGTGGCGGCCGCGTGCAGACCGTGGCCGACGACGTCGCCCACCACCAACGCGACCCGGGCGCCAGGCAGCGCGATGGCATCGAACCAGTCGCCACCCACCCCGCCCTGAGCGGGCAGATAACGGTAGGCGACCTCAAGCGCGTCCTGTTCCGGCAGGGCGCGGGGCAGAAGGCTGCGCTGCAAGGCGACCGCCATGGCGTGCTCGCGGGTGTACCGGCGCGCGTTGTCGATACACACCGCGGCGCGGGCGGCCAGCTCCTCGGCGAAGGACGCGTCCTCCCCTTGGAACGGTCCGCTCTCCTGCGAACGCCAGAAGTTGACCAGGCCCAGCACCACGCCGCGTGCCTGCAGCGGCACCGTGAGCAGCGAACAGATCCCGGAGGCGAGGACCTGCCGGGCCAGATCGGGTTCCTGCGTCTGCCAGCCGGGGGCGGTGCGCAGGTCCGGCTCCAGGACCGCGTGGCCGCTGGCCAGGGCGGAGGCCATCGGTGTGGAGGGAAGCCAGGTGATGCGCTCGCCGACCGGGATCAGCGGGGCGTCTGGCCGGATGCCGTGGCAGGCGGTGCGGTGCATCGGGGCGGCGTCAGCGGGCTCCCCGCCCTGCAGGACAGGTTCCAGCAGGTCGACGGTGGTGTAGTCGGCGAAGCGGGGAACCGCGAACCGGGCGAGTTCCTCGGCGGTGCGTGTCACGTCGAGTGTGGTGCCGACTCCGGTGCCCGCCTCGTAGAGCAGCTTCAGACGGCTCTGTGCCAGCTCGGCCTTGCCCGCCAGCGCCCGCAACTCGGTGGAGTCCCGCAGTGTCACCACACTCCCGGGCTGCCCCCCGTAGGGGGCGGTGGACCGTTTGTTGACCGCGAGTAGCCGATCCCCGGCCAGGTGCACCTCATCGGTGACCGGCCCCTCCCCGGCCAGCACGGCCGTCATCCCTTCATCCAGTCCCAGACCGGTGATCGGGCGGCCCTCGGCGTCCGGGGGCAGCTCCAGCAACCGCCGCGCCTCGCTATTGGCCAGCAGCAGGCGTCCGTCCCCGCCGACGATCACCACTCCCTCCCGCACCGCATGCAGCACCGCGTCATGGTGCTCGTACATGCGCGTCATCTCGGCCGGCCCCAGGCCGTGGGTCTGGCGCCGCAGCCGCCGGCTCACCCACGCCGCCCCGCCCGCAGCCACAGCCAGCCCGGCGGCGGCAGCCCCCACCAGCACCGGAATCTGACGGCCGGCCATGGCATTCACATTCCGGACGGTGATCGCCACAGAAACCGCACCGACAACCTTCCCATCTCCCCTGATGATGGGCACGATCGAGTCCACGGCCGGGCCCCGGCTGGCAGTGAAGACCCTCGTGAACGGATGGCCCTCGACCGCGGCCTTGTAGGGGCCGATGACGTGCTTCCCGATCAGGGACGGGTCGGGGTGAGTCAGACGGATCCCGTCCGGCGTGAAGACCACGACGAAGGCGACACCGGCCCGTTTCCGGGCCTCCTCGGCACGCGGCTGCAGGATCACGGTGGGGTTGCGGCCGGCCAGCGCCTGCGCCGTTCCCGGAGCACTCGCGAACGCCTGGGCCACCGAGAGCGTCCGGTCACGGGCGCCCTGAAGACTGGCGCGCCGGGCCTGCAGCACGAGAGCCGCCACCGCGGCTACGACGAGCACTATCACGATCACCAGCTGGAGCAGGAACACCTGGCCGGAAACGCTGTGCACACTGACCACGGACCGCCGTCGGCCCAGGGGCTTCTGGCGCCGCTCGTGATCGCCGGCCGGGCGCTCGACGGAGGTCGAACGCGGGCGCCACCCACTCAACAGCCGAGACCATGGGACCGGCACACGCCCCAATAGCCGACTTATGCCACTCATAACACTTTTCTAGCATTTTCGACCACCGAGCGACGTTCACCCGCCCGCGCGGGGCCGGGGGCTGCGCGCCGCGATGGAGCTGGAGCCGCCCGCACCGCTCAGGGTGGTCCGGCCGGTACGCGACGAGTACGCTGCGCACGACGCCGAAGAGGCAGGCCAGGCAGCGTGCGTGCCCCCTCTCGCGGTACGGACGAAGGCGGCCGCGCCGAACACCACCGCCGCGTTCGGGCGGCGAGTACGTTCCTCCTTGCGCAGGGCACGCAGCACACATCCATCAAGCTCACAACACGCCTGGTCAGGGCGGGAATTCAGGCGTCCATGGGTTCGGTCGGCGACTCGTTCGACAACGCCCTGGCGGAGAACCTGTGGATGCTGATCAAGACCGAGTGCATCCGCGGCCGCGTCTTCGCGACCAGAGCTGAGGCGAACCGCGCGCTCTTCGAGTACATCGACGGCTTATATAACCCCCGCCGTATCCAGAAACGGCTCGGCTACCTCAGCCCGATCGAGTTCGAGGAGAAGCACTACGCCAACCAGGCAGCGGCCGAACAAGTGAACCTGAAACCCCGTCAACCCTCTCTGACCAGCTAGTCAGCCGCTCCTGCGCAGCGGGGGAACCTCAGGTGCCCCGCCGCGCTCGGTTCAGCGGCCGATCGCGGAGGAGACCCGCACCATCACCCTTGCGTGCGATCTGCCGGTTTCGTGTCAGTGACTGGTGTGTCAGTCACGGGGTGGTCGGATGCTGGCCTGCGGCGCTGGTCAGCGAGTCGGAGGCCGGGCTCGTGCGTGTGATGCTGCTGTCGCGAGGTGAGAGCTTGCTGGAGTTCGTACGGTCACCATCGGTATCTGGACAGACCGTGTGCTGACACGTAGGCGAGAAATCTCAGCGCCGGCCCCCGATACCGTGCCCACGGACCTGCGGCACCGCGACCCCGTCCGCGGCGGTGCTCGGCGGCCAAGGTCAGCTCGCCCAGCGATCTCACTGGACCGTCCGTGCGCAGCACCGCGTCGGTGAGACACGCCCAACGCCTCGACCGCGGGGACATCTCTCGAAGCGTGGAGGACGGCCGTGTCACGCCCCTCCAGAAGCGGAACATCTCAGCTGAAGCATGCGCACCCAGGTGACCAAGGACGCGTGTGTACGGCACCCACGGGGCTGGAGGACGACGTCGAGACAACCGAAATGCGGGCCAGTCAGCAGGCTCTGACCGAGTTGCACGCGCGTACAACGCCGAGCTGTACCGGGCCGGCATCGAGTCCATCAACAAGGGGCAGACCTCCGCGGCGCTCTCCATGGGGCTCTCCCAGCCCGACGTCTACCGGTTCGTGATCCTGCCGCAGATGGCCAGGAACATCGCCGCGCCGATGCTGAGCCAGTTCATCGGCCTGCAGAAGGACACCGCCCTGGTGATCGTCGTCGGGATCATCGACGCGTTCAGCCAGGCCAAGATCTACTCGGCGAACGACTTCAACCTCTCCGCGGTGACCGCGGTGTGCTTCGTCTTCGTGCTCATCACCATCCCGCAGACCCGCTTCGTCGACTACCTGCTGGCACGCTCCGGCACAAAGCTGAAGAGAGTCTGAGCCATGACAGAACCCTTTGTCCTGCTGGACCGCGTCACCAAGAGATACGGCGACCACACCGTGCTCGACGAGGTGGACCTCGCCGTCGCCCGGCACGACGTGGTCACACTCATCGGGGCCTCGGGCTCCGGCAAGTCCACCCTGCTGCGCTGCGTCAACGGCCTCGAACCGATCCAGGGCGGACGCATCTCGCTCGCCGGGGACGTCATCTCGGGCGAGGGCGTGGACCTGGTCGGGCTGCGCCGCCGGGTGGGCATCGTCTTCCAGAGCTACAACCTCTTCCCGCACATGACGGTCCTGCGCAACTGCACCCTCACCCCCGTCAGGGCCGGCATCGCCTCCAAGGAGCAGGCGGAGGCCGACGCCCGGGTGATGCTGGAGCGGGTCGGGCTCCGGGAGAAGGCCGACGCCTACCCCGACCAGCTCTCAGGCGGCCAGCAGCAGCGGGTGGCCATCGCCCGCGCCATGCTGATGCGTCCCGAAGTACTGCTGCTGGACGAGATCACCTCCGCGCTCGACCCGGAGCTGGTGATCGAGGTGCTGAACCTGGTCCGCGAACTGGCCGGTGACGGCATCACCATGATGATGACCACCCACGAGATGTCCTTCGCCCGGGAGGTCTCCTCCAAGATCTGCTTCCTCCACCAGGGATCGATCCTGGAGGAGGGACGCCCGGAGCAGATCTTCGACCAGCCCGCCACCCCGGAGTTGAAGACGTTCCTCCGCCGGATCCATGAAGCCGGCCGGGACTGACCTTTTTTCTAATGGAGTTGACGATGAAGCAGAACTACGACGTCCGGGACTTCTTCACCTACCTCGGATACCCCAGCGGCGATCAGCCCTACTGGTCGGAGAACCTGCGCAGCCTCTCGGTGTACTGCAAGGGCGACGCCGACAACCTCCGGGAACTGCTGGAGCCGACCCCCTTCGAACTGGCCGACGACCGGTTCGTGGTGCAGATCGCGGACTTCGCCAACGCGACTCCGGGTTCCTTCTACGACTCCAGATTCGTCATCCCGGTCCGCTACCGGGACCACGTCGGGGTGAACTACTACTTCGAGTACGAGGACCAGCCCTGGAGCGTGGCCTTCGGCCGGGAGGTGTGGGGATACCCCAAGCATTACGGGGAGATCCAACTCACCGACTCCGCAAGCCGGGTGGCCGGCACCGTCCGGCGCGCCGGCGAGGACCGTGCTGCCAGGTCGCGCCGAAGACCTTCTTTCCGCGCCGCTTGAACAGGGTGTCGTCCACCGCGACGGTCAGCACCGGGCCCTCGGGCAGCAGCCGGCGCACGATCAGGTGGGACAGCGAGATACCCAGGATGTCCGGGCTCCAGGCGGCGCGGGAGAAGAACGCGTGGGCACGGTCATGGGACCAGGCCCGTGTCAACCCCGCACCCGTGAGCATCCCCGTCACCGTGCACCGCCCGGTCTGCGCGATCAAGCCGGTGACCAGCGCGGCAACCGTGCGGAACGTCGGTGTGGAGAAGTTGCCCCGAACCAACTCCAGGACGGCGAGCAGCGAAGCGGGTACGGTCGGATCCGGAAGCATCGGCGGGTCCCTCCCCGGAGGAGACATAAGCACCACCGAGGCTTCTCTGCTTCCCCCATCCCACGCGTCCTGATGACGCCACATCACCCACCCGAGCGACCCACACGACGATCAACGAAAACGTCGAAAGTCGAGCTCTGCTATGAGAGCGCGGTATTCGCATGAGGAGCATTCCGAGCCGCGGACGCTCTCCTGAATGTCAATGCCTCTGGACTGGCCCGTTCGGGGTGCTGTCCTGCTTGATCAGGTAGTAGGCCTCGCGGGCGACGTACCGTTTGAGGCAGCGGATGATCTCCATTTTCAACCTGCCATCGCTGGTGCGGCGTTCGAGGTACTTCTGGGTGGCCTCGTCGTAGTGCAGGCGGCAGACGACGGCCTCGGCTACGCCGGCGGCTACGAACTGAACACCATCTACGGCCTATGTGGAGGGCGGAGTTGGCCTGGCGGTCGCCTCCGCGGTTGAGCCGGTGACGCTGGATCTTCCCGGAGGACGCGGGCAGCGGGGCGACGCCGCACAGCTTGGCGAAGCGGGCCTCGTCGGGACCCGCTGAGGGTTGTCGCCGCAGGTGACCAGGAGCTGGGTCCCCAGCACGCCGGCCACCGTAGCGGCGGGCAGGTTCCCCCGACATTCCGAACCCGCCAGGAACGGACCTGGCCGTATTCTGGTCGGCGCGGGCGCGGGGCCCTGGCACCCCTGGAGGGGCACCCGTGAGGCTGCGCGAACTGCTGATAGACGCCTGGTCGTGGCTCAACTACAAGCAGACCATGGCCGATCCGACCCGGCCCGGCCAGCACGCGTTCCCCGAGCTCAACACCTCGTGGGTGCCCGACGAGCACCTGCGCCGCCTGGCCGCGCACAAGTTCCTCGCCGCGTACGACTCCAACCAGGCCGGGCAGCTCGCCGCTGTCACCGGCGACAGCCACGGTGCGGAGCGCCGCGAACTCGGTGATCCGTCCAAGCTGATCGACACCACCCTCGGCTACCTGCTGGGTGCGGAGCAGAACATCGTGGTGCCCGGCGCCGACCACGCTGGCCAGGGCGAGCCGTCCCTCGAGGCTGCCGCCGCGGCCGAACTACAGGAGCGGCTGCGCGCCTGGGCGGACAAGGAGTTGCTGCCGCTGCGGGTCCAGCAGTGCGAACGGTGCGCGGTCCGCTCGGGTGACGGCGTCTACACCTTCGCCTGGGAGCCGACGAAACAGCGGGTGCTGCTGCGCACCTACGATCCCGGCTTCTACTTCCCCGAGTGGGACGAGGGCGAGCACGACGCCCAGGAGTACCCAACCCGTGTGCACTTCGCGTGGGAGCTGCCCGCCGACCCGACACGCGGCCTCAAGGCACGGGTACGGCGCATCACCTACGAACTCGCCCCGATCGGCTGGGCTACCCAGCCGGGCGCCCTGGAGGGGCGTAGCGTACGCGAGTTGGTCGTCGGCGGGGACGGCGAACCGGTGCTCACCGCCGACGACACCCTCGATGCGGCGACCGGCATGGTGACCCGTGTCTACCCGTGGGCGCCGGACAAGCCGTCTGCCATCACCTGCTACCCTCACGGACGCCGAATGGCTGCTCGAAGACCTCTGGCGCGCCCACGATGTGTTCTCCCTGCCGCCGGATAAGGCCACCTACCGGGTGCGCTCCGACGGCCAGGTCCTCGACCGCCTCGACCTGATGGCGGACTTCATCCCTATGGTGCACATCCCGAATTCGATCCCGGATGTCGGCGAGCACTGGGGCAAGTCCACCCTGGCGACCGTGCTGCAGCTGCTCGACGAGCTGGCCGCCACCGACACCGACAGCGCTTCCGCGTCGGCGACCACCGGCACGCCGATCATCGCTCTCGCCGGGGCACACCTGCCCATCGACCGCTCCACCGGGCAGCCGATGCCCGTACGGGTGGAGGCAGGATCGGTGTGGCAGCTGTCCGACCAGGGCCGCATGGACACCCTCGACACCTCGGCGCAGCTCGCCGAGCTCCGCGAACGCATCGACCACCTGATGGACCGGCTCGCCTCCAACACGCGCCTGACCACGGCCGGGATCGGCAGCCTCGACCCGGCGAAGGTGCCGTCCGGGTACGCGCTGCAGCTCGCGTTGAGCCCGCTGGACTCCCTCGTCGGCGCGATGCGCCTGGCCCGCAACCACAAGTACCAACTGCCGCTGCGCATGGTGCAGCGCCTGCACCAGGCCGGGCAGGTATGGCCCGCCGGCGAGTCGCTGCCCGCACGCCTGGTGTGGGGGGCGCACACGCCCACCGATCGTGCCTCCGTTCTCAAGGACGTCACGGCGGGCTACGTGGGGGGCGTCTTCTCCCTGGAGACCGCGGTGCGGATGCTGCAGGAGGCCGGGTACCCGATCGACGACGTCGCCAAGGAGATCGCACGCATCCAGAAGTGGGCCTTCGACCAGGCCGCCCGCCTCGCCGACGCCACCGGCGACAACAGCGCGGCGCGATCGCCGGCAGGGTCAGGTGCCTGATGGCGTCGAGGCCCTCGAACACCGCTACCACCTCGACGAGCCGTTCTTCGCCCAGTACTGGCACTGGCTCCTGGGGACGGCACCATCAATCCGCGATTTGATGGAGACGGACACCTCCGGTGTCTCGCGCCTGAACCCCCTCGCCGAGATGCACCGGCCCTGCTCGTTCGAGGCAGCCAACCCCAACAGCCTGAAGCCGGTTGGCGGTGCCCCTGACCATCCGCCAGCACCACGCTCGGCGGCCGACACGACGCAGCCAGCTCGCGACAGGTGCGATCGAGAACCACCAGATGCGTGCCGGTGCGCTGTCCCCAGATCGCTGCGACGGCACCCAGGCCCTTCTCGGTCGCAACTGCCCGGGCCAACTCACGCTGCAAGGCCAGAGAGCCTTCCAGCACCTGCTGTCGGCGTCCCGCCAGCTCGCCGAACACCGCCTTCGTGACCATGATGAACGGCACGTGATCAGGCACCGCCACCAGCGGCATACCGCAGCGCCGCGCGGCCTCCACCAACACCCGAGGCGGGCGACTGTGGGGCAAGTCGGAGCCGAGTCCGATCGCCAACGCGACCGCACCGCCCTCTTGCGCGCTGCGCACGAACGCCTCGCACCCCACCGCGGTCGTCGGGAGGAGCAGGCCCACCGTCATCAGCAGTTCCCCACCGTGCAGCCACGGACCCGGCTCGGTCAGCTCGCTGACGTGGACGGCCGTGATCTCGACGTCACCGTCGACCCCCTCGCACAGCAATTCCAGCGCCAATGACCGAATCCGCAGCAGATCACTGAGCAGCAGCGGCCGCGAACCGGCGTATCCGGTGTGCGCGGTGGCCGAACCCGCCATAGGCAATCGCACCCCAACCGACTCAACCATCAGGTCCAGGTGCCCGCATGTATACGTCGGCGCGGCCGACCGCACAATAGACCTGCGTCGACAATCCCGTCCTGGAACTGTACGAACCTCCGGTCCGCTATCGGCCGCAGCCCATGACCTGCGGCGGAGCTTGCCGCGGCGCGGGGTCGATACCCGCTCGTGGAGAATCCCCCGCCTGACGCGGTTCGTCGCGCGCCTGAAGGGCACGGCTTCACCGCAGCGTAAGACCCGCGTGAACCGGTGAGGCCGCGCCATCGACGGGGCCCCACCGGTTCAACGGCAGGCGTCACTGCCTCAGATCCGCGCCCTTCGTCTCGGGCATGCGAGATGCGACCAGCAGCGAAACCAGCAGGAGCACGACCGTGTACACGAGGAACGCCCAGCCGATGCCGCTCTTCTCCAGCCACGTCTGGAGATACGGCGCACTGCCGCCGCAGGCGGCGACCACGATGGCGTACGGGAAGGCGACACCCGAGGTACGGACGTGTGTCGGGAACATCTCCGCGTACACCGCGGGAAGAATCGCCGCGCCCGGCGCGATGAAGATCATGGCGACGGTCAGGGAGAGCGCGAGTTGCCAGACCTGGTCCTGGACGAGCATGTTGAGTGGGAAGAAGAGGACCGCACCACCGAGGTAGGCGATGTAGAGGACGGGCTTGCGGCCGATGCGGTCGGAGAGGATGCCGAAAAGCGGCAGAACGGCGATGAGCACCGCGTTGGCCCAGACGCCCGTCCACAGCACCGCCGAGGAGTCCATGCCCCTGACGCTGATCGCCTGTGTGGGCGCGGCCACCACCCACGTGTAGTAGGCGACCGTGCCGCCGGCGGTGATGCCGATGACGCGCAGGCAGGCGACGCGGTTGTCCCACATGCTGCGCCAGAACGCAGAAGTCTTCCGCTCCGCCCGCTCCTGAGCCCGCTCCTCCTCGAACGCCGCGGTCTCTCTGAAGGTGCCCGATCCGTGTGATCCGCGCGGAGTGGCATGCTCTGATCTCGTGGGGCGCGCGATGAGAACGGATTGCGTGATCTTCCAGGCACCCTGTTCATGGCCCTGAAGCTCGGGGATGCCTCGATCACCGGGATCGGCGTCGGCGGGGCGCCTTCCGGCATATCTGACCAGACTTGCGCAGCTGCCGGGCTGTCAGCCATCCAGGATGAGCTGAACGCTGCGTCGTGAGTAGAGTGCGGCACCGAAGATTCGGTGCCGCACTCCCCCTCCCCATCAAGGGGGTGCCGACATCAGCGGCCGTCGTGCAGCCTCCTCAGTGCTGCCGACTCGTCTACACGCGAGCGGCCAGCTGTTCGAGCGTGGGTAGCGGCCACTCGTACCGCTCCTTGACGATGCGGAGGTGCAGCCAGCTCGTAACCCCAGACACGTATGGGGAGGCCATGAGTCGATCGATGAACCAGTCGAGTTCGGCAGTGGATGAACTGGCCACAGTAGCGACCGCGTCGTATCGGCCCAGCGTCAGCGCGAAGTACTCAACCTGCGGTGCCTCCTTCAACTCCGCAACCATCTGGTCTGCTGTGTCGCGGAGGTTGAGTCCGATTCCGGCGACAACACCGTCACTGGCTCGGGACCGGCTGATCACTGGCGCGATACGGATCACTTGCTGGCTGACGAGGGCGTTCACACGCGACCGAGTCGCGGACGGTGAAAGACCGACCTTCTCCGCAAGTTCTGCGAAACTCATCCGCCCGTCCTCCTGGAGGAGTTGGATCAGCGTGAGGTCCCGGCCGTCCAGCGAAACGTCCACCAGTCGCTGGGTCGGGATGAGCGTGCCGCCCATGACTTCCACATAGATCAGGGAGTTGATCCGTTCGACGCCGGGGAGGCTCCGGATCTCTGTGATCGTGTCGTAAAGCTCCGGCTGGCCGGGGAGTCGCAACTCGGTGACGATCTGGTACTCACCGCTCGTCACCGACACGAACGGTGCAGCCCGTAGTTGGGCGATCCTCCGCGCGCCCTCGGCCACGCTGCCTGATACGCGGATGGCGATGTGCGCGTACGCCCTCAGACCGAGGAGATCCGGGTTGACTGCGGCGATGATCCGTATTCTTCCGCTTCGTCTGAGTTTATCGAGGTGGGCGGAGACCGCCGCTCGAGTGGTCCCCATCCACTCGGCGAGCTTCACCGCCGGTAGGCGCGCATCCTTGCGCAGCGCAGCAATGAGCCGCGAATCGAGGTCCCCCAGCGTTTCAACGGAAAAATGTTCGACCGGATTTTCGGCCGATGGCGCATCCATATCGCTCTCCAAGCCTGAGTGTTCACAGCTCATATGCATTGATTCGTCGGCTTGCGTAAGCAATTCCACTGCACCTTCGGCCACTTCGCAAGTGATCTGATTGCGTCGGTGCGCTTCCCTGGATACTTTCGCCGTGACCCGTATCACATCAGTGGCGAGGAATCGATACGATGCGCACCCTGCACCACCTTGAGGCGAGCATTTCCAAAGCAACGGCATCAATCCTGTTGCCGACTGCTCTCGTCAGTGTCGATCCGAGCTACGCAGTCGCCGAGGCGGTGCTGGTCGTCGGACCGGAGATCGTGGCGGTCGGCAGTCTCGACGAGTGCCGTGCCGCGGCTGTCGCTCTCGGTCTCGACGACGTTCCCGTGTTTGAGCTCGCAGGCACGCTTCTTCCGGGGTTCATCGATCCGCACGCACACCCGCTCATGTATGGCCAGCTGCTCAGCTGGGTCAACTGCGGTCCCGACAACGCGCGCAGCATCCCGGAGATCGTGGCGCTGCTTTCCGCCGCGGCTGACGCACTTCCGGCGGGCGCCCCGATTCGGGGCTATGGCTACGAGCACCGGAACCTCGTGGAGGGGCGCCACCCTACGCGCTTCGAGCTCGACGAGGTCGCCCGCGATCGCGAGGTGTATCTCATGAACGCGAGCGGTCACGGTGGGGTGGTGAACAGCTACGCCTTCGAGGTGAACGGCATCGACCGATCGACGCCCGACCCGGAAGGCGGAGCCTTCCTCCGCGACGAATCGGGTGAGCTCACCGGAGAGCTCTCCGACGCCGCATGCAACATCCTCACGGGTCTGGACGGTGTCAAGGTCGGCAGGCATGGCCCGAACTTCCACCTCGCGGACGAGCCGGCCGTGCAGGATCGGCAGCTCCTCGCAGCGCAGAACCGGTTCCTCACCGCCGGGGTCACCACGATCGGCGACGCACAGGTGAGCAGGCGCGAGTTCGAGGCGTACCTGCGCTTGGCTGAGGCGGACAGGCTCGTGATGCGAGTGAACATGTACCTGCTCTCTCACCTGCTGGACTCCGCAATCGAGATCGGGCTGACCGGCGCGTTCGGCAACGCACGTCTCGCCTTCACCGGGATCAAGCTCTATGCCGACGGCACGCTCGGCGGCTGGACCGCCTACTTCCCTGAGGGGTACCTGGGCGACCCGTGCCGCACCGGCCAGCTCTACCACAAACCCGCCGAGCTCTCCGAGCTGATCGTCAAGGCGCACAAGGCCGGCCTCCAGACCGCGACGCACGCGCAGTCGCCCACCGCGATCCAGATCGTGCTCGACGCCATCACGGAGGCGCACCGCCTCTCCCCTCGGCCGGATGCCAGGCACCGCATCGAGCATTGCGGTCTGCCCACCACGGAGCAGATCTCGGAGATGGCGCGGCTCGGGGTGCTGCCAGTCAACCAGTCGCAGCACTACTACAACTGGGGCGAAGGCGTTACGGACGCGATCGGCACGCCGGGGGAACGCTTCAATCCGCTTGGCGAGTTCGTGAGCGCTGGCGTTCCGGTGACCCTCAGCTCGGATGCCCCGGTTGCCGACCCCAACCCGCTCGAAGCCATCCAGACCGCAGTGACCAGGATCACCCGCCGCGGGCAGCGACTCGGCGACGACGAACTCCTGGTCGACACAGCCACGGCGATCGCCGCACACACCATCAACGGTGCCCGCGCGCTCGGGCGAGAGCACGATCTCGGCTCCATCACGCCCGGAAAGCGCGCCGACTTCGTCCTCCTCGGCGACAACCCGTTGACCGTGGATCCGAGCCGCCTCGCGCCGATCCCCGTCCTTCAGACGTGGGTCGACGGGCGACCACGCCTATCTGTACAGGCCCTCCACAACGCCGGCTGACGCCGCCATTCGCCTTCACCCGAGAACAGAGGATCACCCAATGACGCGTCATCCCTCACCCTCCCCTGCCGCTGGGGTCCCGCTCGGGCTTCGGCCGCTGACAGCGACGTTCACCATCGCCGTCGCCGGCTACCTCGGCATCAACCTCTCCCCCTACCTGCTGGACATCGTCTCGAGAACGGTGGGAACCGACACCGTGACCGCCGGGTGGATCGTCACCGGCATGTTGCTCGCCACCGCACTGGTCGGACTCGGCACCTCCCCGCTCTGCGCCGGTGCAAAGCGACGGGTCGTCGCGCAGGTCGGTCTCCTGGTCGCGACGGTCGCATTCGGCCTCGCCGCCCTCCTGCCGACGCCCGCCACCGTGCTGATCGGCCTGCTGATCGGTGGCGCCGGTGCGGGCTGCGCCGTCGCTGCATCGGGCGCCGCCTTCGCTGCGTTCAGCAACCCCGACCGTGTCGCCGGCATCAACGGCCTCGCGAACCGCGCGATCGCCGCGGTGGTGTTGGCCATCGTCCCCGCGCTGGGTCTCGTCCCGATCAACGTCATCGGTGCTCTCGCCGTGTTCTGCCTGCTCGGGCTCCTCCTCGCCATCTGGCTGCCGCAGACCCCGGCACCGGACCCTGCGATCGAGCAGCCGCAGACCACCGCCGTTGCACCGGTCAACGGAAACCGCGTCACAGTGATCCTCGGCATCGCTCTTCTGGTCACGTTCGCGATCTGGGCCGTAAGCGAGGACTCGCTGTGGGCGACGAGCATGATCCTCGCGCAAACCCAGGCCGGGGTACCCGACGAAGCACTCGGGATCGCGCTCAGCGGTGCCACCGCCGGTGGCATGGCCGGCGCGATCCTCCTCATGGCCGTCGGCAAACGACTCGGCCGCGCCCTGCCGCTCACCATACTCATCCTGCTCGGCAGCGCGCTCAAGCTGTCCATCGGGCTGGCCACAGATCCGGTCACGTTCATCATCGTCTTCATCGCCTGGAACGCGGTATACGCGATGGCCTTCGGTTACTTCCTCGCAACCGCGGCAGCGCTCGATGCGAATGGCCGATGGTCCGGCCCGCTTCTGGCGGTCTACCTCGTCGGCTCGAGCCTGTCGCCGGTGGTCGGCGCTGCCCTGGCCGAGTCACTCGGCTCGACCGGCTTCACGATCGCCATCAGCGTCATGAGCGCGGTCCTCGCCATTCCCGCTGCGCTCGCAGCCCGCCATTCCTCTCACCTCGACCGCGCCGCACGCGGCGCGGGTGCAAACCCGCGCCCGGTCGCCGCCGCATCCACCGAGTCCGATCCCGCCGACGCACACTGAGGATCCGCAGCATGTCTAATTCGCCCCGCATCACCGCCGAGAACTGGACCGAGGACCTGCACTGGTCGTTCCGGCACATGGACACGATCTTCCCCCACGACGTAATCGCTGACGACCCGGCCCGCGGCCAGGTCCTCTCCGCGGCGCCGCGGGAGCTCGGCGCGATCCCCGTGCCACTTCTCGACCGCATGTCGAGCGTCGAGGAGGTCCTCGCCGAGACGGACACCGACGGCTGGATGGTGATGCACGACAACCGGATCATCGCCGAAGGCTACTTCCGCGGAATGGGCCCGCACAGCCGCCACCTGCTCATGTCCGTGAGCAAGTCCATCGTCTCCATCGTGGCCGGCGTGCTCGTCGCCCGAGGCAAGCTGGACGTCACCCGGACCGTCGCCGACTACATCCCGGAGCTCGCCGACGCCGGCTACGGTTCCGCGAGCATCCGGGACCTCCTCGACATGCGCAGTGGTGTCCGCTTCTCCGAGGAGTACCTCGACTACGACTCCGAGGTCCGGCTGCTCGACGAGGTCGCCGGATGGGCGCCGCTCCGCCCCGGCGGGCCGACCACGCTCAAGGAGCTCCTTGCCTCCCTGGTGCAGCAGCGCAAGCACGGGACCGCGTTCGAGTACCGGAGCAGCGAGACCGACATGCTCGGCTGGGTCTGCGAAGCCGTCAGCGGTCAGAAGTTCACCGACCTCGCCTCCGACGTCCTCTGGACGCGACTCGGAACCAGACGAGACGCGCTCCTGCTCCTCGACCGCGAAGGCACGGGACTCTTCGACGGCGGCATCTGCGCCACCGTTGGCGACCTCGCCCTCTTCGGCGCGATGATCCGCGACGGCGGCCGAGCGCTCAACGGCGAACAGATCGTCAGCCCCGAGTGGATCAAGGACATCTTCACCGGCGCCCCCGACTCCGCCGAGGTCTACGCCGCAAGCGATCCCGCCCGGGCGAACTCCGGCGGGATGTATCGCAGCAAGTTCTGGTTCCTCGACCACCGACGAGACGTCGCCTGCTGCCTCGGCATCCACGGCCAGATGATCTACATCAATCGGTCCGCCAGGCTGGTTGGGGTCAAGACCTCCGGTTGGCCGCTCCCCCTCGATCCGGCGAAGGCCGACGCAACCCTGGCCATGTTCAACGCAATCAGCGAGTTCGTCAGCAACTGAACTGACCCATTCCAGGAGCGAGGAATATTGCGATATCGGATGGTGTGCGGAAGCGGGCGGTGGAGGCAGTGATGTGGTGGCCGTGCGCTTCCAGAAGCGGACGGACTTCTTGTTTTGCGCGGCTGATGGTCATGGCGGTGACGCCGAAGAGTTGGCCGAGGAGGTCCATGGTGGCGAGCTTGCGCAGGTGCAGCACGGTGACCAGGATCCGGTCGGCTGGGGCGACCCAGCGGTCCCTCGCCGTGTTCAGACACACCCTCAACCAGCCAGCGACAAGTTGACAACGCCCTCTGAAATGCACTTTCCCGAGCTGGATGGCAGTGTGGAAGGCACAGGCCGCATATTAGGTACGGGCCGGATGGACGACGAGGCTGGCTGTGTGCTCAGGGATGGCAGGAATGGGCGTGGCGGCGGAGATCGGTCGCCGTGGTGCCGTGTGCGTTCACAGCTGAGGGTGCGCAGTATCGCCGGGCGAGTGTTCCTGTGGCTGCTGGCCGTGGTGGTGTTGCTGGTCGCCGCAGCACTGTGGTCGCTTATTTTGCAGGCGCGGCACAACAGTGTGAGCGACGCCGAGCACCGCACGCGTACCGCGTCGATCGCGTTGTCGCACGCGCCGGGGGCGGTGGCCGCCCTGGACAGCCCGAATCCGAGCGCCGTGCTGCAGCCGCTCGCCGAGGAGATCCGAAAGAGCGCCGGCCTCTCATACGTCGTATTCATCAGCCCGCAGGGAATCGTTTATACCGACCCTGTTGCGAGCCTCATCGGCAAGCCCGTCCTCGGCCCGTACAAAGCCGCCCTCAAGGGGCCTGTGACCAGCGTTCTCACCGCGGGGAGTTACGGAAAATTCGTGGACACGACGGCACCAGCCGTCAGGCGCGACGGTTCGGCCGCCGGCCTTGTTTCGGTGGGTGTCTCCGTCGGCCAGGCAGGCCACGATGCGACCCGGCAGCTGCCGGTCCTGCTTGGTGGAGCGGCCGCCGCCCTGGCGGTGGGCATGGGTGGGGCGGGACTGGTGAGGCGCCGCCTGCGGCGCGAGACGCACGGCCTGGACCCGGCCGAGATGACGCGGATGTACGAGCATCACGACGCGGTATTGCACGCGGTCCGTGAAGGGGTACTGATCGTCGGAAGGGATTCGGACGGGGGCGCGCGGGTGCGGTTGGCCAATGACGAGGCCCGGCGCTTGCTGAACCTGCCGGCCGACGTAGAGGGCAGACCGATCGCTGAGCTCGGGCTCGCCCCTGACATGGCCGAACTGCTGGCGTCCGGACGCGTCGCGAGCGACGAGGTGCACCCGGTTGGGGACCGGCTGCTCGCCGTCAATAATCGTCCGACTCTGCCGTTCGGTGGAGCGTTCGGCAGCGTTGCGACGATCCGGGACACCACGGAGCTGCGGGCGTTGACCGGGCGTGCCGAGGTGGCCCGGTCCCGACTGCAGCTGATCTATGACGCCGGCATACGGGTGGGAGCCAGCTTGGACGTGGCACGGACCGCGCAGGAGCTGGCGGATGTGGCCGTGCCCCGATTCGCGGACTTCGCCACGGTCGATCTGGCCGAAACGGTGTTGCGCGGAGACGAACCATCCCCCGACAGCGGCACCTTTTCGGGCTCACAGCTGCGCCGCACGGCTGTCAGCGGCATCCGTGACGATCACCCGCTCCTCCCGGTGGGCTCGTTGATTAGCTGTGCTCCTGTCGTAGCGCAGGACACCGGTGCGGATGGCGGGCACGCGGTCCTGGTGGCCCGCCTGTACGAGGCGGATGCCTGGCAGGCACGTCATCCCGAGAGATCCAGCCGAGTGCTGGCGTACGGGATCCACTCGCTGATTTCTGTGCCGTTGCGGGCGCGGGGTGTGGTCCTGGGTATCGCGGACTTCTGGCGCGCGGGGCGGTCCGAGGCGTTCGGGGCAGAGGATGTGGCATTGGCCGATGAGCTGGCGGCCCGCGCGTCGATCTGTGTGGACAACGCCCGCCGCTTCACCCGTGAACACTCGGTGGCCGAGACGCTCCAGCGCAGCCTGCTGCCGCGCGGTCTGCCCGAGCACAGCGCGCTAGACTTGGCCTTCCGTTATCAACCCGCACAGCGTGGGGTGGGCGGGGACTGGTTCGACGTAGTATCCCTGCCCGGATTCCGTGTGGCGCTGGTCGTGGGCGACGTCGTCGGCCACGGCCTGCACGCCGCCGCCGCCATGGGCAGACTGCGCACGGCCGTGCTCAACTTCTCCACCCTGGACCTGCCCCCGGACGAGCTGATCGCGCGCCTGGACGAACTGGCCACCCTCCTGGAAACCGACCAAGGCGACAGCGACAGTGCGAGCGTGACCGGTGCCACGTGCCTGTACGCGGTCTACGACCCTGTCAGCGGCGACTGCACCATGGCCCGCGCCGGACACCCGCCCCCCGCACTGGTGCTCCCCGACGGCACGGTGGAGTTTCCCGATCTGCCCGCCGGCCTGCCGCTGGGCGTGGGGGCGCTGCCCTTCGAAACAACGCAGCTGCGCCTGAAGCCGGGCAGCCGCCTGGTCCTTTACACCGACGGACTCGTCCAAGACCACCGCCGCGGGCTGGAAGACCGGACTGCGTTGCTACGCGCATCGCTTGCGGCCACCGGCACCGACAGCTCTCCGGAGCAGACCTGCCGTGCGGTCTTCGCCGCGATGGTGCCGTCGCACCCCGGCGACGACATCGCGCTTCTGGTCGCCCGCACCCACCTGCTCAACCCCGACCAGGTCGCCAGCTGGGACGTACCGCGCGACCCCGCCGCGGTCTCCCGCATCCGCAACGCGTGTGTCGAGCAGCTGACCAGGTGGGGACTGGAGGAGCTGAGCTTCGCGACGGAGCTGATGCTCAGCGAGCTGATCACCAACGCCGTGCGCTACGGCACCGAGCCGATCCGCGTGCGCATGCTGCGCGACACCAGCCTGGTCTCCGAAGTCTGGGACGGCAGCAGCACCGCCCCCCACCTGCGTTACGCGGACACCACCGATGAGGGCGGCCGGGGCCTGTTCCTCGTCGCCCAGCTCACACAACGCTGGGGAACCAGGTACACCGCCCGAGGCAAGGTCATCTGGACCGAGCAGCCACTCACCGCAACTCTCGCCGGGTGACCTGATTCTCATGCTCATTCCACGCCGGAGGTCTCCCGTCCGACCACGGCGCCGCTGTGCCGGAGGCCCGATCGAACGGAAGCGGCTTCCCATCGGGCCCTCCGCGCCGGATCGCGGAGCGGCTTGCCACTCGGTGGGTGTGCTCAGGCGGCCGTGGTGTCCAGAGCCCGTAGCGCTCCAAAACTGCTTCACCGCAGCCGACCTCGGGGATGTACCCGGTCAGCGGTCGGGCATGATCGGTCCTCGTGCTCGTACGGATGATCTACCTGCTCGCTACGCGGTTCTTCGCGTGGCTCGCTCTGCTGTGTCGATCCTCCTCGGCGAAGAACGCCGAGATTCTCATCCTGAGACACGAGGTCGCGGTGCTGCGCCGACAGGTCCCCGCGCCCAAGCCCGGCTGGCCGGACCGGGCGCTGCTCGCCGCGCTCGCCCGGCTCCTGCCCCGGGCGCTCCGGGGCCACCGCATCGCCTCCCCACGCACGCTGCTCGCCTGGCACCAGCGCCTGGAAGTGGAAGGACGTCCGCCGACGCTTCACCGACCGCAACGGACGGTGGCAAAAGCCCTCGGCAGACGGGATCGAACTGTTCGACCTCCAGGCGGTGACGATCACCCGCTACCGCTACAGAGGCAACACGATCCCCAACCCCTGGACCCGCCCCAACCACGCCTGAACGGCAGAGTCCGTGGAGAGCCCGGTACTCGGAGACGGGTACGCCGGGTTCGGCGAGCGGCACGGAGAAACGGGCCGGTGGCAACACCGGCACCGCGCTCCGTGCCGACTCAACAGGCACCCCCCGGGCGCGTGGGCCAGGGACTGGCTCACCGCCGGTGACGCCGACTGGGGCCTGTACGTGCCTGTGCACCGCGACCCCGTGACCGGCGTCGTCCTGGCGGAGATCCGGGCCACCGCACCGCGCCGCCGGTAGCCGACCGTCGACCCCCGACAGCACGAGACCCCGGGGCCTCGAAGGGCCAGGGGTCTCGTACTGTCGGGGGAGCGGTCAGGGTTGTTCTAATTAGGCGACTAGTGTTCGCCAGTCGCCAGCGCGAGCGTCGATGGGGCTGCCGTTCGCGAGACGCGCGGTGCGTACGGCTGGCTCAAGCTGTACCGTCGCGAGCGTCGCCAGCCGCTCGCCGAGCGGCAGCGAGCGGTCGGGGCGGTGGCAGAGAAGCGGCTGCCCGGGGTCCGAGTAGAGGAAGGCGAGCAGCTCGTCGCTCGTGTGTGGTTCTGGGTACTCGTGGAGTCGGCTCTGAATGAGGCGGTAGCGTTCACCGGAGTCGGGTTGGGTGCGCTCGGTCTTCTCGTCGGCCTGCGCTTCTGCGCTCAGGAAATGGTTGGTGCGGACGACCGTGCCGTTTACGGGTTCAATCACGAACACCCCGATCGGCGTGATATCGGCCGTGATCGCGGATTGCGAGTCGAAGAGGGTGAAAGAGCCCGATGCGCTGCGCCGGGCCGCGCGTACGATGTCAAGTGCTTCGTCAACGGAAGCAGCCTCCTCGAGTACGGTGGCCGCGAGCACATGGATGGGGACGCCTGTGGCGCCGTCGGCGTGGTGGCGGAGGATGTTGAAGTGGAGTGCGAGGCCGGCGGAGTTGACGCCGATCTTGCCGAGGATGCCGTGCTCGGTGAGGCCGACGAAGTCGTAGCGTCCGCCGCGGATCTCGTGCGTGTGCCACTCGCCGTCGAGCTGGTCATGCCAATCCCAGGTCTGCGAGCCGAACGTGTGCACGATGCCGTCGGCGAGTTCGGCTCGGCGGGCGATCGTGGAGCATTCGCTTACGGCAGGTCCAACGCCGCGCGAGAGGATCTCGGTGCGCGCGTTGAGCGCGTAGATGTGCCAGGGGTCGACGCCGGCGCCTTGCGCGATGCCGTCCATCTCGGCGCGGCGGGTGGGGCGCCAACTTCCGACCGCGTCGGCGTAGCGCATCGCGAAGTCGCGGACCGCGTCCTCGTCGAGTTGGTACTTCGCGAAGAGCTGGAGGTAGGTATGGACGCCAGCGGGGAGCGCACCGCGGAGCTGTGATCCGCGGTCGCGTCCGCGCTCGAACGGGTCGCGTGCGTTGGCGACGACGTGCAGGCGTTCGGTGATGCTTTGCAAAGGTGTTCCTACGGTTGATTGTGGAAGCTCGACGGTTCAGAGCTGCTGGGCGAGTTCCTCGATGACGCCGCGGCGCGGCACCCAGCCGGGCTGGGGCGCACAGGCGAGCAGCAGCTTGGTGTACGGATGCGTCGGGCGATCGAGGATGTCGTCGACCGTGCCCCGCTCGAGGATGCGTCCGCGGCGCATGACGATGACCTCATCCGCGACCGCGCGCACGACCGAGAGGTCGTGGGTGATGAAGAGATAGGTGAGTCCCTTCTCGGTGCGCAGCCGGTCGAGCAGGTCGAGCACCTGCGCCTGCACCGAGACGTCGAGCGCGGAGACCGCCTCGTCGAGCACGATGATCTGCGGCTCGGCCGCCAGCGCACGAGCGATCGCGACCCGCTGCTTCTGACCGCCCGAGAGCGCAGCCGGCTTCGAGTCGGCATGACGCTCGGTGAGCCCTACCTCGGCGAACAACTCGAGCACGCGGGCGCGGCGGCCGGCCTTGTCGAGGTCGGGCCGGTGGACGCGGAGCATCTCGTCGATCGTCGCGGAAACTGGCAGCGACCTGTTCAGGGAACCCTGGGGATCTTGGAACACCATCTGCACGAGCTTCGCGCGTTCGCGCAGCCGAGCCCGCGAGGTGGTGGGCTTGACCTCGGCTCCGGCGATGCGCGCGGTGCCCGAGTCTGCGGTCTCGAGCCCCACGATCACCCGAGCGAGGGTCGACTTGCCCGAACCCGACTCGCCCACGACCGCGAGGCAGATGCCCTGCCGCAACTCGCACGAGACGTCGTCGAGCGCAGCCACGCTCGACTTGCGCCCGATGTGGAATGTGCGCTTGAGGTGCGCCACCTCCAAGATGGGCTGCGCGTTCATGCTCCCTCCTCCGTTCCACGCTCGCTCAGTGCCAATTCGAGCCGGTGCCCGTCCGGGTAGAGCAGGGGCCGCGCAGCCATGAGGGCGCGCGTGTACTCCGTCCGGGGATGGTCGCGGATCTCGTCGGGCGTGCCTACCTCGAGGATCTCGCCGTCCTTCATCACGGCGAGCCGGTCGCAGACCGCGGCCGCGAGGTCGAGGTCATGGGTGACGAAGATCATCGAGAGGCCGTGCTCGCGCCGCTTCTCGTCGAGGATCGCGACGACTTCGGCCTGCGTGGTCACGTCGAGCGCGGTGGTGGGCTCGTCGGCGAGGAGCAGTTTGGGGTCTCCCGTGATGGCGCCGGCGATCACCACGCGCTGCAGCATCCCGCCGGACAGCTGGTGCGGGTAGGAGCGGAGCACGCGCTCGGTGTCGGTGATCCCGACCTGTCGAAGCATCTCGGCTGCCCGCGCCTTCGCCGCCGCCTTCGGCAGGTCGCGGGCGTCGGCCATGCCCTCGACGAGGAAGCGCTCAACATGGAGCACCGGGTTGAGCGCGCCGTGCGGGTTCTGGGCAATGAGCGCGAGCTCGTTCGCGCGGATCCGGCGCAGTTCTTCGCCGCTCGAGGCCAGGAGGTCGGTGCCGTCGAGCTCGATCGCGCCGCCGACGCGTGCACCTGCTGGCTCGATGCCGAGGATGCACTTGAGGGTCATGGACTTGCCGGAGCCGGATTCGCCGACTAGGCCGAGCGCCTCGCCCTGCGCGAGCGAGACGGAGTTCCCATGGAGGATGGCGGTCTCGTGCCCGGTGTCCGGGTCGGTGACCGTGAGCGTGAGCCCGTCGACCTTCAGCATCAGCGCGTCCTTCCTGCGGCGCGGCGACCGCCGAGCTGCTCGCCCACGTAGCCGAACGCGGCCACGATGATCACGATCGCGAGTCCCGCAAAGATGCTCTGCTCCCAGTAGCCCTGCTGCAACGACGCTTGGCCGTTCGAGACCATGAGTCCCCAGTCCGGCGTCGGCGGCTGCACGCCGAGACCGAGGAACGAGAGCGCCGCGAGGTCGATCATCGCGTAGCCGAAGTTGATCGTCATGCCGGTGAGGATCTGCGTCCGCACGTTCGGGAGGATGTGTCGGACGGTGATGCGGAAGCCGGAGATGCCCTGCAACTGGGCCGACAAGACGTACGGGAGGTTCCGTTCGCGCAGCGCCACCGAGCGAATCACGCGCGCGGAGTACGGGGTGAAGCCGATCGCGAGCGCGATCGAAGCGGTGAGGAGCGATGGGCCGAAGATCGCCACCGCGAGGATCGCGAGCAACATGTTCGGGAAGGCGAAGAGGATGTCGAGGATCCGGCCGATCACGGCGTCGACCTTGCCGCCGAACCACACCGCGGTGAGTGCGAAGGTCGCAGCGAGCGTCGCGGTCAGGACGATGACGATGGCCGGGCCAGTGAGGCTCGTGCGCGCGCCCCAGATGATGCGCGAGAGGATGTCGCGACCCGATTGGTCGGTGCCGAGCCAGTGCTCGGGACTGGGTGGGAGGTACCGGTCGACCACCGAGCCCTCGTAGGGGTCGTAGGGGGCGATGAGGGGTGCGAAGGCCGCCGTCAGCACCATGATCAGGATGATCCCCGCGCAGACCATGCCGAGGGGGCCGAGCCGCTTGCGCAACACCCGCCACCCGGAGACGGGGGCAGCGTTGCGCCGCTGGCGCACCGTACGCACCGGCAGGGCGTCTTGCGCGACCGTGTTGGTCGTCGCTTCCGTTCGCGTCTGGCGAGTCATCGTGCCGACACCCCCCTGCTGAGACGCACGCGCGGATCGATCACCGCGTACAGGAGGTCGACGATGAGGTTGATGAGGCCGAAGGCGAGCACCATGATCAATGCGATCACCTGCACGACGGCGAAGTCCTTCTTCTGCACCGAGTTCACGAGCAGTGAGCCGATGCCGTCGAGAGTGAACGCATACTCGATGACGAACGCTCCGGCAAGTAGGCCCGCGATCTGGGTGCCGAGCACAGTGGTCACGGGGAGCATCGAATTGCGGATGGTGTGCCGCCCGAGCACAAGCTGTTTGGGGACCCCGCGAGCGATGGCCATGACGACATGCTCGGAGCCGCTTTCTTCGCGCACCGCGGTGCGCGTGATCCTCGCGACGACCGCGATCGCCGGGAGCGAGAGAGCGATGGCCGGAAGCGTGAGATGCCAGACCCGGTCGGTGAAAGCCGCCGACCCCGACCCGGAGACGGGGAGCCAGCCCAGGCTCGAGCCGAAGATCGCCATCAGGAGGAGGGCGGCGAAGAACGTCGGCACCGCGAAGCCCAGGTTCGACCCGAAGACCACGAGCTTCTCGAACACGCCCGAACGGGTGGCAGCGAGCACGCCAAGGCCGACGCCGCAGATGATGATGAGGATCGCCGCGTAGGCGGCCAGGAACAGCGTGGTCGGCAGGCGCGAAGCGACGACCGCCGACACGTCCTGCTGTGTGAGCAGCGAGCGTCCGAGGTCGGCATGGAGCACCTCGCCCAGCCAGTTCCAGTATCGGATCAGGAAGGGATCGTCCAGACCGTACTGCGCCCGGATCGTGGCGAGCACCTCGGGACTGACCGTACGGCCCTGCACGAGGAACTGCTCGGGGCTGCCGGGGGCGAGGTACATGCCACTAAACACGATGAAGCTGGAGACGAGGAGCACCAGCGCTAGCGCGGCGATCCGTTTCAACACGTAGGTCATGGACGATCCCTTCCTGCGGGGTTACCGGCTACTCGGCTGAGCCGAGGTCAGCGGCCCAGGGGTAGTACTGGTAGACGAATGACGCCGGAGCTCCCGTGATGGACTTGTCCATGTACAGCCGCGCCGCGAGGTCGTTGATCGGTACCCACGGCTGCTGCTGCATGATGAGGGCCTCCGCCTCGACGGTGAGCTCGGCCCGCTTCTTGGGGTCGTTCTCGGCATAGGCCGCGTCGATCGCCGCGTCCACCTTGGGGTCAGAGAGACCTGAGTAGTTCAGCTGGCTGCCGGAGTAGGCGACTTCTTCGAGGTGCACCAGCGGCGACGGGCTGCTCATGTAATTCGTCGTGACGAAGCCGTCGTAGCCCTTGCGAGCCTTTGGGTCGGAGAAGAAGGCGCCGAACTGCGCGCTGGGCACGCCCGTCGGCTCGAGAGTGAGTCCGAGCTCCTTGGCTCCGTTTGCCATCTCGTTGAGGGTGTCGGCGTAGAAGCTGCGCTCGCTCGGGTAGGCGATCTTGATCGGCTGCGAGAGGTCGACCTTCGCGGCCTTCAGCTCCTCCTTGGCCGCCTTGAGGTCGTAGCTCAGGTCGGGCAGCTTCTCGTCCCGGAGCTTGGCGACCTCGGGGTAGCGGTTCCACGGCGACTGGGGAACGATCGAGCGCGACGGGGTGCCCGTCCCCTCGTAGACCGTGTCGGCGATCGCCTGCCGGTCGGTGGCGCGGGTAAGGGCACGACGCACGGCGGGGTCGCCGAACGCCCCTTTGCCGGTGGAGATGATCGCCATGATCTGCATGCCCTGCCCGTAGTAGAGCGATCCTGTGGTGCCCGGCCTCAGCTGTCCGAGCGCTGGCAGCGGCACATCGTAGGAGCCCTGGTTCTCGCCTGTGGAGAGACCGGTGGCGATTGCGGTGGGGTCGACGACGAAGCCGATCTCGACCTCCTTCGCCTTCGCCCGCTTCTCGGCGTTCCAGTAGTCGTCGTAGCGCTTGAGGGTGATCGACTGGCCCTGCTTCCACTCGCCCACCTGGAAGGGACCGGTGCACATGACTCCGGTCTCCGGGTTGCCGTAGTTCTCGCCGGCGGCCTTGCGCTGCTTCTGCTGCACCACCGCGCCGAGGTTGGTCGCGAGCTCCTCGTCGAGGATCGCGTTCGGCCGCGAAAGCGTCAGCGTCACCTCCCGGGCGCCGGTCTTCTTGATGCTCGTGACGTCGGCGAAGCTCGACGCGAGGTAGCTGCCCGCGGCGGGGTCGAGGTGGCGGTTCAGACTGAACACCACGTCGTCGGCGGTCATCGGCGAGCCGTCCCAGAAGGTGACGCCGTCACGGATCTGGAAGACGTAGGTCTTGCTGTCGGGCGAGACCTCGAAGCTCTCGGCGAGATTCGGCGTCACCGAGAAGTCCGGCTGAAGCTGGAACAGGTTCTCGCACAGATTCGCGATGACCGTGTTCTCGGGGTAGTTAGCAGCCTTGATCGGGTCGAGCGAGGCCAGCTCGCCATAGGTCGAGTTCCAGGTGACCTTGTCGATCTCACCCTTCGCCGCGGGCGTGACCTGCAGCAGCCCTGAGTCGTCGAGCGTCGGAGCGGCATCCTCACCGCGACTGCCCGACGTACAACCGGCGAGCGCCAAGCTCGCTACGGCGAAGAGCGCAATCGAGGCCCTCGTCATTGCGGGTTTCACTTTTCCTCCAGAGGCTCTCCGTTGAATCTCCTCGCGCATGCCGCGACGAGCTAGGCCCTCGCGCGATCGGAAAGGACACGTTGACTTGCCATTCGGAACGCCAGGACGCCGGGGGCGCGCAACAGCATCATCCGGAACCATCCATGCCGTCCAATGCCAATGGGATCTAAGCCCTATGCCGTTCCGGCATACTTGACCAATGAACCTGCAGCGTCTTCGCTACCTTCTTGCAGTCGTCGACACCGGCACCGTCACCGGGGCATCCACACGGCTCCATGTCGCTCAGCCGGCCATCTCCCGCCAACTGCACGCGCTCGAGCGCGAGCTCGGCGTGGAACTCTTCGAGCGCGCCGGCTCCCGCCTGCGGCTGTCAGCGGCGGGACAGGCCTTCGTCCCACTGGCCCAGGACCTACTCGCGCACGCCAGTCGGGTACAACTCGCGGCGGGCGACCTGGCGGCAGGCACCATTCGTCAGGTCGTGGTTGCCGCGACATCCTCATCGGCCAGAGGCATCATCGCCCCGTTCGTGGCGACCATGGACGACTCCGACCCACTCGTCCTGGTCCAGGAGGTAGAGCCAGCACGGGCATACGCCCTGCTCCGGGAGGGGGTGGACCTGGCCATCACGACAGTTCCGGCCACCACTCCGTGGGCCAGCACGGTCCTCATTCGCTCCCCGCTCCTCGCTTACGTCGCCCCGAACCACCACTGGGCCGGACGAGCGGACAGCGTCAAACTGGCCGAACTAGTGCTCGAACCCCTGATCCTGCTCACCCACGAACACATGACCCGAACCGTGCTGGACCGCGCCGTGGCGGCCGCAGGGCTCACCTACAATCACGTAGTCGAGTGCCACCTACCCCCAGCCGCCCAAGCACTCGCAGCCGCGGGACGTGGGGTGGCAGTGGTCTCCGACCAGCCGATCGGACATGCGCACGCGGTGCCACTCGCCGACCCGCAGTCCCCCCACCGTCACCTGGGGATCGTTCTATATGCCGCCTGGGATCCAAAACACTATGCGGCATCCACCCTCGAATCCCTTGCCCACAAGATCACTCACTTCGCGACAGCCCTTCGTGCGAACGGCGTTGCATCCGGGCGCTAGCTGTGTGTCTTGAGGGTGGCTGCGAGAGGCAGCATTCCCCGGGAGCGGTACATAGGGGGAAGCGGAGCATGATCCGGTAGTCCGGACACGCGATCTGTAGCGATGATCGCTGCAGGAAGGACCGCATCCGCACCAACAAGGCCATGGGCCTGGCGAACCTGCCCTCACAATCGTGGCAGATCAACATCGGCTGGACGCTTGCCGCGAACCTCACGGCCGATCTTGATGCCTGGCTCCGGCTGCTGACCCTGCACAACCGCGAGGACCTGGCAGGCGCCGAACCCGACACCATGCGCTTCCGCCTCTACCACCTGCCCGCCCGCCTGGCCCGCCACGCCCGCCGCCGCTACCTGCGCATCGCAGCGGACCTGGCCCTGGGCAACGGCATTCACCACCAGCTGGAACAGGCTCACCCAGCTTCCGGCCGCAACCTGACCGCCAACACCCACCCCGACAAGGACCAGGAAGAAGGACAACCCGCAGTCTCTGGGCCCGTGGAACCCGGCGCACCCCGCGGCGTCACGCGACGGCCCGCCCTCAACCGGCAGAAGACATTACGGGCGAACCGTCGGACCGATCAGCGACCGAACCCCGCTGACGAATCGAGGCTGCACCCAAAGCACCCCCTTCTTTGGCCAGTGAGCCAAATATTCCCAGCGCCATCGTGTCGATACCCAGGTCGTCACCTCTTGATCTATTTGGCCACTCGGCCAAAGATTCATGCATGGCCCGACCTAGGAACCAGACCGCACGCCGTGCCCAGCTGCTCGCCGCAGCCCGGCAGGCGGTGAGCGCGCACGGCCCGGCCCGCGTGCGGGTAGCGGACATCGCGCACGCCGCTGGCGTGGCAAAAGGCTCGGTGCACTACTACTTCCGCGACCTCGACGACCTGCTGGAGCAGGTCTACAAGGACGCGGTGGACCGGTTCTTCACCCAGCGCCTGGAGGCGGTGGCCGGGCTGCCCGACGCCCGCGACAAACTGGTGGCCTGCGCCCGGCGCGGCCTGCCCACCGGCCCCGACGACGAACTCGCCCGGCTCCTGTACTGGTTCGGGCCGGAGATGACCGCCAACCCGGTCTTCTCCGCCCACGGCCAGGGCCTCTTCGACCGCCAGGTCGCGGTCTACTGCGGACTTCTCCAGGTCGGCGAGGCACAGGGCCACTTCACTCTCATCCAACCCGCCCTGGACATCGCCGCCAACCTGGTCACCCTGGAAGACGGCTACGGACTGCACGTCGTCTCCGGTAACCGCTCCATCACCCCCCAGCGCGCGCTGTCCCTCGTCCTCGGCTTCGCCCGCACCGCCACCAACAGCCCTGACCTCACCCCCGACCGCCCCGCATAGGACCACAACAGCCGTTCATCGTCCGCGCCACCGGACAGCTCCGCACAAGACCCTCACCCGCCCCTGGGCCCGGCTGCGTCCGCGCAGACCATCCATCAGAACCATCCACGCTCAAGGAGCCAGAACCCCGACCATGAACACCACCGGCCACCACCACAGCACCCCCTCCGGACGCCTCCGGGCCCGCGCTCTGGGCATCCCGCTGGACGGCACACCCGGCACCTACAACGCCATCACCGACGTGCCGGGCGTGGCCGTCGGGCACATCACCCTCATCGAAGGCGAACAGGTCAGGACCGGCGTCACCGCCCTACTGCCACGCGGCCGTTCGGGGGTCGGCGAACCCTGCGCGGCCGGCTGGTACTCACTCAACGGCAACGGCGAGATGACCGGCACCACCTGGATCGAAGAATCCGGAGCCCTCAGCCTGCCCATCGCCCTCACCAACACCCACGCCGTGGGTCCCGTCCACGCGGGCGTGGACCAGTGGGTCGCCGAGCACCGCCCCGACCTGGCCGCCAAATGGCTCCTGCCCGTCGTCGCCGAGACCTGGGACGGCTACCTCAACGACATCAACGGACGTCACATACGCCCCGAACACGCGATCGCCGCCATCGACACCGCCACCGGCGGCCCGCTCGAGGAAGGCTCGGTCGGCGGCGGCACCGGTATGAACTGCTACGGCTTCAAGGGCGGCTCGGGCACCGCCTCCCGTACCGTCGCCTACGGACCGGACCAATGGACCGTCGGCGCACTGGTACAGGCAAACTTCGGCGACCGGCACGAACTGACCGTTACCGGCATCCCCGTCGGCCGCGCACTACAGGACGACAATCCGATGGAAGACACCGACTGGTACGAAAGCACCCGACCCGTCCCCGGCGGCGCCGGATCCGTCATCGTCCTGCTGGCCACCGACGCCCCCCTCTTGCCGGGCCAGTGCAAGGCACTCGCCCGCCGTGCCGCCATCGGCCTCGGCCGCACCGGCACCAGCGGCGGACACTTCTCCGGCGACATCTTCCTCGCCTTCTCCACCGCCAACGCCGGCGCACTCACCAGCGACTTCCCTCAAGGCGAACCCACCGCCGACGAATACGAAACACTCCGCTTCATCCCCTGGGGCCGCATGGACCGCTTCTACACCGCTGCCGTGCAGACCATCGAAGAAGCCGTACTCAACGCCCTCACCACCAGCGACACCATGATCGGCCGCAACGGCCACCGCTCCCCCCACCTCCCCCACGACCGCCTCCGCGAACTCCTCAAACAGGACTGAGCTTGACTCTGGTCCGAAAATGGGCGTGTTCGTCCCGCGGACGATGGCCGGGAAAGCGTGGGCGAGCATCGCGAGGGTGACCCAGCGGGTCCAGGAGTGGTAGCGGCGGACCTGGTGCTCATCGAGTCCGGCCAGCCCTTTCTCACTCTGGAAGCTCTCTTCCACACGCCATCGGGATCCGGCGATCCGCACCAGCTCGGTCAGCGGCACCGGCTGGGGTGAGAAGCAGCGGTTGTAGGCGAGTTCGCCGGTGGTGCGGTTGCGGCGGATCAGGAGCTGGCGGCTGCCCGGCGCCGCCTCGGTGAGATCGATGACAAGATTCGCCGTTCCCTAGCTCTCGCCGCAGCCACGGCAGCCATCACGCCCGCCGTGCTTCTCGTGGCGCCACCCGCGCGACCCGGTACTGCTCCGGGCCGCTGGAGACGAGCCGGGTCCGGCCGTGGCTGCGCAGGTCGAAGGCGGACGGATGCGATTCGGCTCTCAGGACGCGACCGGCTGTTCCGGGCCTCTGGGTGCGAGGTCCGGCTGGTCGGCGTCCAGGCCCAGATCGGGAGTGGGGCGCCGGAATCCGCGGGTGAGCCAGAGCAGATAGGCGAATCCGGCGGCGAGCCAGCACAGTCCGATGGTGAGCGCGACGGCACTGAGCTGGGTCATCAGATAGACGGTGACACAGGCGCCGAGCGCCGGGACGACCACGTAGCCGAGTGCCTTGACGCCGTTGACGCCCCGGTTGCGGACGAAGTAGACGATGACGCAGAGGTTGACGACGGTGAAGCCGAGGAAGGCGCCGAAGTTGATGAACGAGGTGGCGGTGGCCAGGGAGATGCGCAGGCCGACCAGGCACACGGCGCCGGTCAGGAGGAGGGAGTGGACGGGCGTCCTGGTCCGCGGGTGCAGCGCCCCGAAGAACCGTTTCGGCAACACACCGTCGCGGCCCATGATGTACAGCAGCCGGCTGGAGCTGAGCTGCACGGCCAGTCCCGAGGCGAAGCCGCCGATGATCGCGGCCATGTTGGTCCAGTCGGCGAAGGTCTTGCCGCCGACTTCGATGGACATCGTGTAGGCGACGATCTCGGGATCGTCGAACGTCCCGCCCGGGTGGACGAGTTGCATGATGTAGGCGACGGCCGCGAAGAGGATGCCGCCGATGAGCACCACGAGCACGACCGCGCGGGGGATCGTCCGCTTCGCATCGCGGGTTTCCTCGGACAGCGTGGTGACCGCGTCGAATCCGAGATAGGAGTACGCGGCGATGGCGGCGGCCGCCGAGATGCCGCCGAGGCTGCTCCCGGCGTTCCAGACGGGCTCGGTGTACGACTTCGGTGCGTGGTGCCCGAGGTGCACCAGGCAGTACGCGACGAACAGCAGCACGAGGAACACGGCCAGGCCGGTCAGGACCTTGTTGACGCGGTCGGTCAGGGTGAGCCCGATGATGTTGACAAGGGTGGTCAGGCCGGCGTTGAGGAGCATCCAGACCCACACCGGGACGGCCGGGAACTGCGCGTTGAGGTACACGGACTGGACGAGCCAGGCGACCATGGGCAGGAACAGGTAGTCGAGCAGCACGGCCCAGCCGACAAGGAAGCCGACGGGGGCTCCGATCAGCTTCCGGGCGTAGAAGTACGCCGACCCGGAGACAGGGAAGTGCCGGGCCATCTTCGCGTAGCTCAGCGCGGTGAGGGACATCGCGAGGGTGGCCACGACGAACGCGGCGGGCGCGGTGCCCGCACTGGCGGCCGAGATCACTCCGAAGATCACCATGACCAGGCTGGGCGCCATGTAGGCCAGGCCGAAGGTGACCACCGAGGCCAGCGAGAGCTTCGGAGCGAGGCTCACGGATGTGTCACTCATCGACGGCGCCCTTTCTCGCGGGACGGGAGAAGACAACGTCGGTGGCTGGGCGGAGGTCCGCCGGGGTCTCGGCGGAGATCGCGGGGCGCCAGGCGGCCGGGTCGACGTGTCCGTTGTACAGCGGCAGCTCCAGCCGGCTGTCGCCGGCCGTGAAGTGGTCCCATGGCCACGCGTCGCCGCTCGTCCCGAACTTCCGGGCCGCCGCGACCCGGTCGAAGTCGACGACGCTGAGCAGTGTGGTGTCCTCCATGCCGGTCGCGGCGACCTGGATGTGGCCCTCGGGGTCGACGAGGAGGCTGCGGCCGTGGGCCGTGGGGCCGGCGCCGTTCACGCTGGCGACCCAGATCTGGTTGACGATCGCGTTCGCCTGGTTGAGGGGGATCTCCTGGGCACGGCCGGTGGTGGGGGTCTGCACGACGTTGATCACTAGCTCGGCCCCCATCCACGCGAGGTGTCTGGTGACCTCCGGGTACCAGGAGTCGAAGCAGATGGACAGGCCCACACGGCCGTAGCCCGGCATGTCGAAGACGACGAACTCACGGCCGACGTCCATCGGCTCGTAGGGGCGCCAGGTAAAGATCTTGCGGTAGCGGGCGGCCAGGTTCCCCTGCGGGTCGTAGACCACGGCGGTGTTGTAGACCCTGCCGTCGGCATCCCGCTCCAGGACCGACCCGGGGACAAGCCAGATGCCGAGTTCGCGGGCCAGCTCGGCGAGGGCCCTGCCGCGTGGGCCGTCGAGAGGCTCGGCGAAGGAGGCGTAGTACGCGTCCTTGCTCATCGTCTCCGCCCCGAGAGAGCAGAGGTGGAGTTCGGGATAGACGACGAGGTCCGCGGCGTTGGGCGACTTCATGCGCAGCCGCAGGCCCTCGGCGAACTGCTCGAAGGACTCGGCGGGGGCCTGCACGAGTGCGAGGCGTAGGTGCCGGCTCATGGGGTTCCTGACTTCTCGGGCGAACCTGCCTGGACGATCGCGTGCCAGTCGGTCGGTGCGTGGCGAGAACACCGAACCCGATTCGAAACACTGTTGTCAACGGTGTTGGCACTTTCCTTCCCACCGCGTTGGTAGGGTCGTTGCCCGGCAGACCCGGGCGGGAGAAGCGCTCCTCAGACGCCACGCCGGCGCTGCCCGACCGAGGAGATCCATGGCGAAGAAGACGGCGACCGCAGCCGAGAAGCGGTCCGGGGAGGGCACCGTCCAGCAGCCCAGTCGGCACGAGCGCCGCAGCTTGCGGCAGGAGGCCGCGGTGAACGCCGCGATCCAGCTCGCCGAGCGCGAGGGCGCCGCCAGCCTCACCATGCGCAGACTCGCCCAGGAGCTGGGAACCGACGTCACAACGCTCTACCGGCTCTTCCGCGACAAGGACGAACTACTGCTCGCCGTGTGCGAGCGCACCATCGAGATGATCCTCGACGAAATCGGCCGGGTGCCCGACGACGAGCCCTGGCAGGACACCCTGCGCCGGATCGCCGAGGCTACCTGGCAGATCCAGACCCGCTTCCCGGCGATCACCGTGCTGACGTTCGCACGCACCACCGGCGGGCCCGCCGAGCAGCGACTGGTGGAACTCCAGCTCGCCGCCTTCGAACGCTCGGGGCTGGCACCCGCCCAGACCGTCCTGTACTACCGGACCTTCGTGGACACCACCCTGGGACTCTGCGCACACGCCGCCGCGCTCAGTTCGCTCGAACCCGAGGTCCAGGAGAAGGACACCACGACGTGGACCCGGGTCTACGCCCGGCTGCCGCAGGGCGAGCACCCGGTCACCCACGCCCACATCGACGCGCTCAGCAGCGTCGACCAGAAGGCGGTGTACGACACCGCGGTCGAAGCGGTCCTCTCCGCGGCCGCACGCTCGACCCGAAACGCTTGAGCCCCGTCGCCTACAGTCCGAACTGTGGTGCTGAGTGAAGGAACGCACGGATTCGGATCGCCGACCGGCCAGCTGCAAAGGCCCGCCAGATCACCGGGCCCGGTGACCTTCACCCGCTGGCCGAGCGCCCCGGCCCTGCGCGCGGCCGGGGGCTTCTTCCCGGCGGAGAGCTGGGCGGCCTCGATCCGGTCGGTGTGCGGGTGCCGGCCTTCGCCGAAGAGGTTCCGCAGCTGCGCTTCGGTGACGACGTCTCCCGCCGCCAGGCCGAGGACGGCAAGGCCACGTCCCATCCATCGCCCGGCCGGGACCCCGGCCTCTTCCTGGGCTTGGGCGAGTGGCGTGCGGGCCGGTCGGCGGCCGTCGCCGACGACGACCTGGCGCAGGTAGTAGCGGTACATCTACCCGGCGGTGATCAGCTCGATGTCCATCATGCAGGCCACGCCACACGGCCCTGACCTGCGATAAAAGGCCGATCAGCCGTACGTCCCGCCACGCGGGAGCAGCGACCGAACTTTCTTCTCAGGTGCCCGTCAGGCGGGAAGCGGCTCCGGCCAGCGAGCCAGTGTCATCACTCTCCGGCTTCGTTGTGCTGCCCGGAGGACACCGTGCCCACGTACGAGTCACTCCCCCGCTTCACCGCCGACCTCCAGCACCTCACCCCCGCCCAGCGTCGGCGCTTCCGCCGCGTCGTACAGGAAGCCTTCGTCCCCGACCTGCGCACCGGCCGCCAGTTCCGCCCGGGGTTACGGATCAAGCGCGTCCGCTCCGCCCCGGGCGTCTACGAACTCACCTGGGCGCCGGACGGCCGCGGACGTGGTCGTACGGCCGGGAGCAGGTCGCCGGGGCCCGGCACATCGTGCGGCGCCGCATCTGCACCCACAGCATCCTGACCGGCCCCTGACCGAAGGCCATCTTGCGGGCCCCGGTCGCCGGTTGATTGGCTGATCATCCTGATGACTAGGAGGGGACACAGCGTGGCAGCGAACGAGACCGTGACCGAGTCGGATCACCTGAAGTCGTTGATCATCAAGGGCCTCCGTCTCCGTAACCGTGCCGCGCAGGATCACGAAGGCGACGATCGCCTGCCCGGTCGTCTCGGTCGCCGCGCCGACCACGGCCGCCTCGGCGACCGACGGATGGGAGACGAGGGCGGACTCGACCTCGGTGGTGAAGATGTTGTGCCCGGAGACGAGCATCACGTCGTCGACGCGGCCAAGCAGCCAGATGTCACCGTCGTCGTCCTTCTTGGCCCCGTCACCGGCGAAGTACATGCCCTCGAAGCGAGACCAGTAGGTGTCGATGAACCGCCGGTCGTCGCCCCAGATGGTGCGCAGCATCGACGGCCACGGCTCGGTGAGCACCAGGTAGCCACCGCCGCCGTTGGACACCTCGTTCGCCTCGTCGTCCACCACCGGGGCCGCGATGCCGGGCAGCGGCCGCTGGACTTCTCCACCCTGAAGAACGAGCTGGGCGACAGCAGCCCCTGCCCAGCCGCGCCGCCGCCCACACTGCAATATTCGAGTGGATCGAAAGCTGATACAACGTACACCGGCTCCACAGCAGCCTCGGATACCGCACCCCCGCCGAATACGAGACCGCCTTGGCGGCCTGACCACCACACCAAACGTGTCCGTCGAAGCGGAACAAGCTCAACCTGACCCGCGCACTGCTGCCGCTGCGGAGCAGCGGACGAGTGTCACGCCACGCGGCTCCCACTCAGACGTGAGGCGAGGCAGGCGGACACCTCCTCCAAGGTCGGGAGTGCCGAAAGTGTCAGGTGAGACGACGCCGATCGCCCAGCGGCCGCCTCACCAGGACGCGGCCACGTCCAAGACACCTCACCGGGCCTCAACTGGTCCGGTCAAGCCTCTGCAGTCTCCGGAGACTCAAGGCACTGGCCAGTGGTCCGGGCGCCAGTGACAGCAAGGCCCAGGGCCATCCGACGTGCGCGGCCAGGTGCGGCAGCAGGAGGACCGGTACCGCCGCGAGAGAGTATCCGAGCGCCATCTGCACGGTCAGGGCCGTCCCCACGGCGGTCGGGTCGGAGGAGTCAGCGAGCAACGCTGAGTACATCGGTGAATCCCCGATCACCGATGCCCCCCAAACGATCAACATCACCGCAGTCACTATGTCGGGAAGAAGTGGCAACGCTGGTGCGAGGAGGCAGCAACAGGCCGAGATGGTGACGACTACGGTCGTGACACGGACTCTGCCCCACCGATCGGCTGCGGAACCTGCGCCGAAGCAGCCGATGGCCCCGGCTACGCCGATCAGCAGGAACGGGCCCCATCCCGGGACACCGAGGACAGGGCCCCCCGAACCGGGCAACGCGGCGAGCAACGCGACCGACCATGTCCACAGGCCGTAGACCTCCCACATATGGCCCAGATAGGCCAAGGTGACGAGCCGCTGTCGCCTGTTACGGAAGAGCTGCCAGGCGGCACCGATCCGTAGTGTGTCGGTCTCGCTTGTGTGCGGGCCGGTCCGAGTCGTCGTCGCCAGCCCGGCTGCCAGTGCCGCGGCAACCGCCGAGATGAGGAGGACACTTCGCCAGCCCGGCAACGGCAGCGTGCGGAGTGCGTGCGGAAGAGCGCTGCCCAACGTCAAGGAAGCCACGACCAGCGCGACTGCCGACCCGCGGCGGGCCAGGGTCCATGAGGCGACGGCCTTCATCCCCGGCGGATACACCGCCGCAAGAGCGATTCCCGTGAGGACGCGCAGAGCAAGGGTCGGCGCGAATCCGATGGGTAGAACCGCAGGCAGCGCTGTGCACGCGGCAGCGATCAGCGAGCCCAGCGGCAGGAGTACTCCCGGGCGTACCCGGTCGGCGACGCGCAGCAGCCCCAGTCCCAGCGCTCCGGCCGCGAACCCGAGCAGGACGCAGCTCGTCAGCCACGAGACTTCGCCTGAGTCGAGGTTCCAGTGCCGCGCCAGCTGCGGCGCCACCGCTGACGTCGCGTACCACGTGCTCAGTGCCAGCACCTGGACGAGCGCCCCGAGAGTGACGTTCAGTGCGACGGCTCCAGGGCGCAGCCGGTCGTCCATGAGGACCATGGCCGGCACCCGGGTCGGCCGCACGTTGCAGCTCACATCGACAGGCTTGTCCATACCGTCTTCGTCTCGAGGTATGATTCGAGGTTCGCGTGGCCCATCTCACGGCCGTAGCCTGAGGTCTTGAATCCACCGAACGGTGCTGCGGCATCAGTGGCACCGTACATGTTGATGTAGACGGTGCCCGCCCTGAGGAGTTTCGCCAGGCGGTTCGCGCGGGCGATGTCACGTGTCCAGATGCCGGCCGCGAGACCGTAGGGTGAGTCGTTGCCGCGCGCCGCGATCTCCTCGAGGGAGTCGAAGGGCTGGGCCACGACGACGGGACCGAAGATCTCCTCGCGTACCGCTGCCATCGTGTCGTCGACATCGGTCAGAACGGTGGGACGCAGGAAGTATCCGTCCGCGTCGACGCCAGCCGGGGCTACTGCACCGGCGGCGGCAGTCGCGCCACCGGTGAGCGCGCCGTCGATATAGCCGCGGACTCGGTCGAGCTGGGTTCGACTGATGAGCGGACCGAGGTCGGTGCTCGGATCGAGCCCCGGTCCGACGCGCATGCTGTCAGCCCGTTCGGACAGGGCGCCCACGACGTCGTCGAAGCGGGAGCGTTCGACGTAGAGGCGTGAACCGGCACTGCACGACTGGCCGGAGTTCGAGAAGATCGCCGATGCCGCGCCGGCCACTGCCTCCTCGACAGGAGAATCGGCGAAGATGATGTTCGGACTCTTCCCGCCGAGTTCCAGCGTCACGCGCTTGACCTGTGCGGCCGCCTTCTGCGCCAGGTGGATCCCGACACGGGTGGAACCCGTGAAGGCGATCTTGTCCACGAGTGGGTGTTCGACGAGCGCCTCGCCTGCTTCCGGTCCGTAGCCGGGGAGGATGTTGAGAACACCGTTGGGCAGTCCGGCCTCGAGGCCCAGTTGGCCCAGGCGGATCGCGACGAGCGGGGTGTTCTCGGCGGGCTTGAGGACGATCGCGCACCCGGCGGCCAAGGCGGGCGCGATCTTCCAAGCCGCCATGAGAAGAGGGAAGTTCCATGGAATGATCTGCGCGACGACACCAACGGGTTCCCGCTCGGTCCACACCATGGTGTCGGGCACGGACACCGGAATGGTGTTTCCCTCGATCTTGCTGGGCCAGCCCGCGAAGTACGCGAAGTGCTTGATGGATAGTTCCACGTCGTTCTGGCGAGCGGAGCTGCGCACCTTACCGCCGTCGAGTGCCTCGAGGTCGGCGAGTTCTTCGGCGTGGGCCTCGAGCAGAGCGGCGAAGCGCTCGATGATCCGGCCGCGGTCGAGGGCGGACATCCGTCGCCACGGCGAACCGAGTTCCATCGCCGCAGCCGCGGCCCGCACGGCGCGGTCCACGTCGGTGACTCCTGCCGCGGCTGCGGTCGCGATCTGCCGGCCCGTGGCGGGGTTCAGTACGGGGATGGTGCCGCCCTTGTCAGCCGGTACCATCTCACCGTTGATGAGGAGCCGCGGTGGGGCCTGGAGCAGAGCCGAAACGGCTGGGCTGAGGTCGGGTGTCGTGCTGGCGTCTTCGATGACGCTCATGTATGGCCCTCCTGAGGCATTGCGTTGCGGTAAGTGAGCGGGTGCGGGCGCCTTAGCGCGCGGTGGTCGGCTCGAGCACGGCGGGGTTGGCGATCGCGGGGGGCCGCTCACCCGCCACCCACGCGCGCAGGCCGCGTTCGGCGATCTTGGAGTGCTCGGTCACGACGTCGTCGGAGGCGCCGCCGATGTGAGGGGTGACGGTGACATTGTCGAGGCTGAGCAGCGGATGGTCGGCGGGGACCGGCTCGGTCCAGAACACGTCGAGCCCGGCCCCGGCGATCCGCCCCTCGGCGAGCGCGTTGACGAGCGCGTCCTCCTCCACCACCGCGGCGCGCCCTGCATTCACCAAGTAAGCATCCGGACGCATGAGCCGCAGCTCCCGGTCACCGATCAGCCCGATGGTGGACTCGGCCAGCGGGACGTGGACGGTGACGATGTCGGCCGTGGACAGCACCTCGTCGAGTTCGACGATGCGCGCCTGGTCGCCGAACGCGTCGGACGGGAGGAACGGGTCGTAGACGACGACATCCATGCCGAAGGCCCGGGCCCGCTGCATCATCCGGCGCCCGATGGCGCCACCACCGAGGATACCGAGGGTGCGTCCGGACAGCCCGAGCCCGCGAAAGGTCGAGTAGGGCTCGAACACGTCCTCGGACTTCCATGCACCGCTGCGCAGCCAGCGTTCGGCCCGGCCGGTGTGCCGAACGGTCATGAGAAGCAGTGTGAAGGCGAGATCCGCGGTGACGTCGGCATTGCGGGCCGGGGTAGTCAGGACGGCGATCCCGCGTGCAGTACACGCTTCCACGTCGACGTTGACCGGGTTTGCACGGCAGGACACGACGACCCGCAGCTCAGGTGCCTTGTCCAAGGTGGCTTCGTCCACGACGTCGACCTCGCACACGAGTGCGGTCGCGCGGGCGAGCTGCTCGTCGAGTCCCCTGGTCGCCAGCGATGTGCCGGCCAGAGAGGGCTCGACGAGTTCGACGTCGAAGACGTCCTCGAGCAGCTCGGCTCGGGCATGGTCGAAGGGCGCGGTGACCAGCAGGAGTGGGCGGGCGCTGTGGGTGGTCTGGTTCGACACGAATTTTCCTTGATTTCGTAGTCAGGGATCAGGTGGTGGTTACGGGGGGTGCGTCCGCGGAGAGGGCGGCCGTGGGTTCGGACGCGGGGCTCGCGTCGGCGGCGTGTGCGGCCGCCTGCACCGCCCGCAGGTCCGGCCAGTGGCGTCGCACGGCGTCGCGGACGTCGCGGAACACCTGGGCCTGGGCGTCGTGCAGGGCTCGCAGACGGGGATCTGCCTCGAAGATCTGAGCGTCGTCGCCGAACTGGGCCAGCGCGGCGGGAAGGTCGGGTGCCGCGCCGACAGCAACGAGGGCCAGCGCGCCCGCACCGCGGGCGCCGAGTTCGGCGAAAGTGGAGCGGACGATGCGGCGACCGGTCACGTCGGCGACGATCTGACAGACGACCGGCGATTGCGCCCCACCGCCGCAGAGCCGGACCGTCGCGTCAGCCTTGATGCCCAGCACGTCCATGCATTCGCCCAGGGACAGAGCAATGCCTTCGTAGACGGCGCGCAGCAGTTCTCCCGGGCTGGTGCGTACGGTGATGTTCAGCCATGCCGCCGAGGCCGCGGTGTCCACGAAAGGCGCTCGCTCACCGCTTACGCCCCCGTAGGGCAGGTAGAGCACCCCCCCGGCCCCGGCCGGAACGGCGTTGACGAGTTCCTCGATCTGTGCCCATTCCAGCCCGGCCAGGCCTGTGGCCTCTCGCGCCCAGTCGAGGTTGGGGGTGCCGTTCATCGGGGCGAGGCACTCGATGACCTGAGTTCCCTGGCCCAGGTTGAGGGTGATGACCGGTACGTCGACGGGCGCGCTGACGCGCTCCTGTACGGCACCGACGAACGCGGTGGTGCCGAGGATCGCGTACACCTCGCCCGGCCCGACGACTCCCAGGCCGACGCCCCCGGCCGGTGTGTCGACCAGGCCGGTCGCAACGGGCAGACCGACGCGCAGGCCGGTCTCTCGCGCTGCCTTCTCCGTCACTCGGCCGCATACCGCGTCGGGTGGAAACAGGGGCGGCAACAACCGACGGAAACCGCCGTGGCCCAGGCCTTCGATGAGCTCCTCAGAGTAGCGCCCCGTGGCAACGTCCAGGTAGGTGCGCGAGGCCTCGGAAGCCTCCGTCCCCACAACTCCCGTAAGTTGGAAACGAATCCAGTCCTTACAGTTGAGCTGCGTCGCCGCGCGGGTGATGAGCCCGGGATCACTGTCCTGCAGTTCTTCCAGGAGAACGGGCAGGGCTCCCGGGAACAGGGCCGAACCCGTCGTGCAGCGGACCAGTTCCCCGCGCCCGTCGGCCTCCCATCGAGCCACCCGCTCGGCAGCTCTGCCGTCCAGCCACAGTACGGCTGGCCCGGCGGGACGTCCGCCGGCGTCCACGAGCCATGCGCCGTCGCCCTGGCCCGTCACGCTGAGCCCGAGCAGCTCGACATCACCGGCTTCGGCCAGTGCCGCGCTGATCGTCTGCCCGACAGCAGACCAGACCTCGTCCATGTCCTGTTCGGCGTAGTGCGGTTGCGGCCGCCGGATACGGACCGTCGATCTGGCGGCCCCGAGCACGTCACCCGTCGTGCTGATGACGACGGACTTCACCGACGTCGTGCCGGCGTCGATGCCCAGCACGGCCTGGACTCGGCTTCTCATCGATACCTACTCTCCCCGTTCGGGTTCTCCAGCGGATCAGCCTGGGCCGGGTTATTCAGAGATGACCCGAGTGGCCACCGGGGGAGCTGGATCGACCTGTGGACCGTGCCCCGGGGCTTCGACGCCCACCTCACGCAAGAGGAAGGTGAGGAAGATCCCGACGATGTAGAGCGCCGCGAGAATCCAGACAACCGGCCCGACACCCAGCGGCCCGACCAGCGCCGCCACGGCCGGGCCCCCGAAGTTGCTGAGGCCGGCACCGAGATTCAGGACCGCGACTGCGGCCGCCTTGTGCTGCGGAGCCAGGAGCGGGACGACGGCTGACAGCGGGACGTACATGCCCAGCGCGAGACCATAGACGATGCCCAGGGCCATGACGACGACGTAGTTCGCACCGACCGCCTGCGGCAGGTAGTAGAACCCGAGAACAGTGATCGCTGTGGCAGCTCCGCCGCCCCAGGCGATGACATTGATGCGGCCGAACCGGTCGGAGGCGTAACCGGAGATGAGGTTCGCGGCCACGTTCGCCGCGAGCATGGTGCCCCAGATCGAGGACCACTGCGACTGGCTGAAGCCGACCGTCTTGACCATGTACACGTTGAGGAACACGGCGAACGAGTAGTACGAGATCGTGTTGATGAGGCGGACAGCGCCGCCGGCACCGACCTTCGGACGTTCCTTCATGATGGCGATGCCGCGCTTGAGCCCCTCGATGGTCTCCGCACGGGTGACTCTGCGCGCGCCGGCCCGGGACTTCACCAGCACTGCGATCATGAGGGCAGCGACCGCGACGAATACCAGCGACGACCACAGGGTGGCCAGTTCCCCCAGCGGTTCGACAGCGACGGCCACGAAGTACCCGCTGATGACCCCCAGGCCCATGGCGTTGAAGAACCAGTACCAGCCGACGGCTTTGCCCATGACCGCGTCGGGCGTCTCCATGGTGACCCAGACAAGAAATCCGTAGGCGAAGAACGGGTAACCGATGGCACGAATCGCGTAGGTCGCGATCATCACCGGGTAGTTCTCCTGCATAACGCCGAGGGTCAGGAACGCGAGTTCCAGCACGATCCACAGGCACGCGCCGATGAGCATCACCCTGCGCGGGCCCCAGGCCTCGGCCAGTGCGCCAGCCAGCCAGGCGGCGACCGCCACGACGATGCCGTAAGCGCTGAACAGCCCGGCGACCTGACCACCACTGAACCCGCGTTCCTCCAGGTAGGTCGACAGGAAGCTGAGTTCGATCCCGTCGCCGACCATGAACAGCATGAGGGCGATGAAACCCCAGAGCAGGACCCGGGAGATTCCTTGGTTCGTAAGGGCATGCGTCCACCGACTCTGCGGCTGCGCGACGCCGTCCTGCGTCGTCATAGACTCCTCCTTGAGCCTGAACATTTGTACACTCGGTGAACCGGTGCTCAAACATCATGACTCCGCCGCCTGCGCTGTCAAGGTGCTTCTTTCGCTTTCCAAGGCTTGCTGCAGCGTTGTCCGCACCAGGAGCATCATTCACCAACTACGCCCTGACCAGCAGTGATGCGAGTATGGCGACCGCCTGTCGCCATACGACGAGTACGCCCAAATTGCGAGGGGTGCTCCTTCGCCACAGCCGGGTGCGAACGCTTGCAGGCGGCAACCCGTACCGGTGAAGGGGCCGTGGACCGCGACCGGAAACGCTGCTCGGGGGCCGTGACGGCGCGCACCTTGGAGTCGGCCGGCTTGGGCCGGCCCGCTCCGTCATCGCCCGTATTCATCGGCGCACCACCGGCGCTGGCGTCCGCGGAGCGCGGCTCTGCAGTACCGGTCTCGTGCATCGTCGGGGCGGCCGGGCCGGACAACTCTCCCGGCTTCCCGCAGAGCCTCCTGGCTTGCGGCAGCAATGGCCCGTGCTCGATCGAAGATCCATCGGACAGCCTTGCGCTCCGCAGTGCGGCCGGGCATTATGGTGAACGGAGGTGCAGCGGTGCGAACAAATGCTCACGATCCGTTGCTCGGCAAGGCGGCCCGGCTCTACTACGACCACGGTCTCACCCAAGCCGAGATCGGTGAGCTTCTCAGCCTGTCCCGGGTGAAGGTGACCAGAGTCCTTGCCGAGGCCCGACGCGCCGGCATCGTTGAGATCACCGTTCACAGTGACGAGCGTCCCTTCGCCGACATCGAGGCAGCCCTCGTACGCCGGTTCGGCCTGCAGAGCGCATGGGTGTGCCCCAGCCTCGGGCCCGGTGAGGAGCGGTCACCTTCGTCGCTGGGCGTGACCGGGGCGGAGGCCCTCGCCTCGGTCCTCCCGCACGTCCAGCGAGTCGCGGTCGGCATGAGTACGGCCGTCGCGGCCAGCGTCGCCCATCTGCGTTATCAGTCCGACAGCGCCGTCGAGGTCGTGCCCTTGGCGGGAAGCCGCGGCGGGCGCTCCAGTGAAGCCAATCCACACGAGGTGGCTACCACTCTCGCCCGCGTCGTCGGCGGCACGGCATACCACCTGCCCGCCCCGCTACTGGCGACGGCCCCCGAGGCAGCCGCCGCCATCCGTGGGCTCGACGAGGTCCAGGGCACTCTCGATGCCGCAGCCGCAGCCGACGCTCTCGTCGTGGGCATCGGCAGCACGGCCCGCATCGCCCAGGCTCTTCGCCGCTCGGTCACCGAGACCGAGTTCGCGACTCTCCGGGAGCTCGGCGCTGTCGGAGACGCCTCCGCCCGCTTCTTCGACGCGAACGGTGAAGCTGTCGACGGACCGATCGACAAGCGTGTCATCGGACTGACCTTGGAACACATGCGGGCGATCCCCACCCGAGTGGGGATCGCAGGCGGCATCGAGAAACACATTCCCTTGTTCACCGCGTTGGAGACGGGGCTCGTCAACATCGTGGTAACTGACATCGACAGCGCTCGCGCCGTCCTCACCCGCCCCGTCGCCAGACCCGTGACGGCCTGAAATACTCAGAGGAAACACGATGAAACACCCCACCACAGTCGAGGGCCTGTTCACCCAACTCGCAGAGGTAGGCCGTCTGGCCGTGGAACGCGGCTTCGTGCTGGCCAGCGGCGGCAACCTCTCCGCGCGCCTGCCCGGCAGCGACACCTTCGTCGTCACCGGCGCCGGCACCTGGCTGGACCGGCTCGGCAAGGACGACTTCACGAGCATGACCCTGGCCGGGGACGTCACAGGCGGGGCCGAACGCCCTTCCAGCGAATGGAAGCTGCACCAGCGCACCTACCAGGAGCGTCCGGACGTCAACGCCGTGATACACCTCCATCCCCAACACACCGTCCTCCTCGATGCCCTCGGTCACAAGATCCGGCTCGTGTCCCTCGACCACGCGTACTACGTGCGCTCCATCGGCACCGTCCCCTACAACCCCAACGGTTCGGACGAACTCGCGGACACCACAGCTGAGCAGGCGAAGACGCACAACTGCGTCATCCAGTCCCACCACGGCTGCTCCGCGCACGCCGAGGACATCGGCATGGCGTTCCGCCGCATCATGAACCTTGAGGAGGCCGCAACCGCGACCTACAGAGCTCTTACGCTGGGTGACCAGAAGACAACTTTCCCTTCAGAGAGTTTTGCGGCTCTGCACCACGCGTGAGCAGCGCCCCACGTTCCCCACGAGGTGCGTGCCGAGTACGACGGCAGCGCCAGTTCCTTCCAGCGGGTACGGGCCCGCAGGACGCCGGCCCGCGGCACGCCGAGTTCGGCGGCCATGTCGAGCACCTGCTGCAGTTCGCCGTCGTTGCGCCGGGTCATGATGACCAGGACGACCCCGGGCAGCTCGGCGTCCTGGTCGTCGCGTTCGCCCCGGGCGGCGACACTGTGGCCACCGTCCGCTTCGACCACATCGCAGCGCTGTGGGATCTCATCGGCTCCTCCCTCACGAACGCACCGGTGTCCGCGCCGGCCTTCGCGCCCGGCCACCGCACTCTCGCCACGGCACACGAGGACGGCACGATCACCCTGTGGCCCCGCACCCGCCCGTCCGCCCCGAGCGTCCTCCTGCCGGCGTCGTACAGGGGCCACCGGTACCCGGTAGAGGTCATCTCGCACTACGTGTGGCTGTACTTCCGGTTCCCGCTCAGTTTCCGTGAGGTCGAGGAGTTGATGCTCGAGCGCGGCGTCGTCGTCTCGTACGAGACGGTGCAGCGGTGGTGCCGGAAGTTCGGGCAGTCCTACGCCGACGCGCTGCGTCGGCACCGCCCCGTACCAGGCGATAAATGGCATCTCGACGAGGTCTTCGTCAAGATCAATGGTGAGCGGAAGTACCTGTGGCGCGCGGTGGATCAGGACGGCAACGTACTTGACATCCTGGTCCAGAGCCGTCGCGACACGGCCGCGGCCAGGCGTTTCTTCCGGAAGCTGATGAAGAAGACCCGGTCGGTGCCGAGGGTGATCGTGACCGACAAGCTCCGCTCTTACGGTGCCGCCCACCGTGAGGTCATGTCCTCGGTCGAGCACCGTTCCCACAAGGGACTGAACAACCGGGCCGAAAATTCCCACCAGCCCACCCGGCAGCGCGAACGCGCGATGAAAAAATTCCGCAGCGCCGGCACGGCCCAGCGGTTCCTGTCCGCGTTCAGCGGCATCTCGCCCCACTTCCGACCCCGGCGCCACCTGATGACCACCCCCGAACACCGTCTCGAGATGACCATCCGCTTCACCATCTGGGACCGCATCACCCGCGCCGCCGGCCAGCCTGCCAGGGCCTGACCCAAGGCCGCTACCCAGCCCGACCACACCCTGACGCGACGTCAGACACCCACCATCCTAAACAACGTGACAACGCCCTTCGATGGCCTCGCGTATGTACCGGTAGACGGTCGCGATGCCGATTCCGAACGCCGCGGCAAGCTGAGCATAGGTGTCGCCGCACCGCAGGTGAGCCAGGGCAAGCAGGGCCTGACGGCCGGCAGGCAATCGTCGCCACCGCGTACCGATCTCCCGTCGCCGAACTGCGAGCTGCCCGGTCAGGTGCCGCAGGGTGCTGCTGGACAGATACCCACGCCCCGCACACGGAGGCCGAGGTGCGCCTCGCGGTCCTCATGCTCACCCCTGCGAGCTGCCCGCGTCGGCACCGGGAACATCACCGGCTGGCTCCCAGAAGATGTCGAACAGATGCTTCAGCGGCTGGTCACGGCCGACTGGCTGCGCCTGCCCGGCACCGTCGCCGAGGTGATGGCCTCCCGGCCCGAAGACCCCACCACCATCACCGTGCCCCCACTGCTGCCCGAGCAGCCCCGCCCGTTCACCTTCGGTAAGACCACCCGCGCGCGGATCTCCGGCTGGGCCCAGAAAGTCGTGGGCGACCGGAAGATCCGTAAGAAGAAGCTGGGCGCCGTCACCCGGCTCCTGGCCCTGTACACCGCCGCCCACAACCGCCCCGCCGGACGGCTTGGACATGTTGAGGACGGCGGGCTGCACCTGGACCGGGTCGCAGCGTTCTGCTCCCTGCCACCCGACCATGTCGCCGAGCACGCCGACCTGCTGGTCACCGCCGACTGGCTCGCCGAAGCCGACGTCCCTGCCACTGTCAGGGCTGCTGTAACACGCCGGGACCGGACGCCGAGTATCCGTCGCGGAGTGGTGCGGGCTGGCATGGTGGGAGGGTGCGGAATCTTGTGGTGACCGCTCAGCGGTACGTCACCGTGGACCACTGCCAGTTCACGCTGCATGACTTCGCCTGGGACGACGTCGAGCAGCCGCCGCTCAACGCGGACAAGAGCCCAGGGGTGGGCGCGCGGAGTGTGCGGGTAATGAGCCTGATCCGCGATCACGATGTGGTCGTGGGCGTCCAGGTGTGGGACGGCGAGCCACCCGATTCGAAGGTGCCATTGGTAGCGGAGGTCGCCATTGACTCGTTGTCGGGGATCGTCGTGCTGGCCGAGCTGATGGGCGGGTTCGTCGAATTGCCGATCCCGCTCGGCATGCCGGGGCGCTACGCGGTGCGCATCTGCCGCTCGCTCGGCTTTCCTGCCGCCGACCGGTGGCAGGTGAGCGCTAGCGGCGAACGCGACGGGCTGGAGTCGTACCTGCTCCAGATGTGGCGGCTGCTCGTCGAGGAAGCCGGACAGCCGCCGGGGGCGAGGGGCGTCAGTCGTAGGTCTGAACGAAGAAGCCCTCGCGGCCGAGGATCCACTGGTGTTGGTACCAGCCAGCGAGCTCTGTGCCTTTGTCCCTCGGCTCCGTCGCCAGTCTGGGCCTGTGCCAAGGGGCAACGGAGATCCGCGGCGTGCGGCTGCTGGGCTTTCCGGCCTAACTGGCCCATCGCACCTACCGCCTGTCGAAGCTCCCCTCGGTCAACCGTCGCCTGCGGGTGCTCACCGACTGGACCCTTGCCCTGATGTTCCCCCGCGAGATCGTCTCGATGGAGGCCATCGAACACAGTCGCGCGGAGTTCACCCTCGCCGCCTCGGCGGCCACCAGGCGGGCATTTGGTATGCGGGCCACCGAGGCGCCCAAGGCTGTAGGTGCCGGATATTGCATCCACGCTGGCCACAAGCCTGATGTGCGGTCAGCGGTGCATAGTTGAGGCGTCAGCCTCCCGCGGGGGGAAGGTCCTCTTGGAGCACGCCCGGGCCGGCTGCGAAGATAGGCGACTGTGCCGTTGCGACTGCCGTATCTCGCCCTGTCGACAGCGTTCAGCTTCATACAGCTGCTGCCGATGAGCGATCGTCACAAAGACCTGGAGATCCTGGCGCTGCGCCACCAACTCGCTGTACTTCAGCGACAGGTGGACAAGCCACAACTGACGTGGCCCGACCGGGCGCTGCTCGCGGCACTGCTGCACCGCCTCCCCCGGGCACGGCTTCGCCGGCTCCACCTGATCGTCTCGCCGGAAACCCTGCTGCGCTGGCACCGCGACCTGCTGCGCCGCCGCCACGCGAAGGAATCCCGCCCCAAGCGCCCGGGCCGACCCCGCACCGTCCGCTCCATCCGCGTCCTGGTCCTGCGCCTGGTACAGGAGAATCCGCAATGGGGCTACCGGCGCGTGCACGGCGAACTCGCCGCGCTCGGCATCAAGGTCGCCGCCTCGACCGTGTGGAGCATCCTCAAGGAACACGGCATCCCACCCGCACCCGAACGGGAGCACACCACCTGGGCCGCGTTCCTGCGCTCCCAGGCCGACGCCATCCTGGCCGCCGACTTCTTCGAGGCCAAGACCCTCACCGGCGCGACCCTGACCGTGTTGGCGGTGATCGAGCACGCCACCCGCCGCGTGCGGATCCTCGGCGTCACCGCACAGCCGACCGCGGCTTGGATCACCCAGCTCGTGCGGAACCTCGCCATGGACGTCCAGAACGCCGGAACGAAGGTCGCCTATCTGATCCGGGACCGCGACGTGCGCTACCCGCCCGGCTTCGACGCCGTTCTGGCCGGCGAGGGCATCGAGGTATTGAAGACCGGGGTGAGGATGCCCCGGATGAACGCGCTCATGGAGCGCTGGATCCGCTCCTGCCGGGCCGAACTCCTCGACCGCACTCTCATCTGGGACCAGGCTCACCTGCTGCATGCACTGCGTGAGTACGAGGCCTTCTACAACGAGCACCGGCCCCACCGCGTCCTCGCGGGCGCCGCGCCCCTGCGTCCGCTGCCCGAACCGATCGTCGAACCCGGCCGACTCGCCCACCTGGACGTCCGCCGTCGCGACCGCCTCAGCGGCATCCTGCACGAGTACCAACATGCCGCGTGAACAGCGCGGATGTGGTTCTCGGCACCTACAACGCCACCGGACTGAAGGAGTACTTGAGCGCCGTACGCACGCGAGTCGAGGCCATGACCCCGGGGCAGACCAGAACCGAAGCCGAAGCATGCATCAGCTGGGCAGCATCCACCGTCGAGCGCCTCGACCCATTACACACACCACCCCGACTGCCCGACATCCCCGAGCCACGAGCCGACGACCTCAGGCCCTTCCTCGGGCACTGGAGCCCCTACGGCCCCTGAGTCGCGATAGCGGGCGCGTACCGACTGGGTGACACCCAGATGATCATCCGTGATCTCGGACAGAACGACACGGCCTCGTCGCACCCAATGTCGGATGTCGCCGACCGCGCTGAGCGCCGCTTCACGGCCGAGCTCGCGCGTGGCGACGTGGTCGATCTCCGAGAGCAGCAGCGGGGACATCACCAGGAGCTCCGCAGCCATGATGGCTTCGTTTGACGCACGCATGCAGCTCCCCGCGATCGCCCCCAGCGTGCCTGCAAGATCGCCGTGCCGTCCACCGATTGCGCTCCGCACGCTGACGCACGCCCGGGATGCACTCCCGGCTCACGCTCCAACCTACCTCCGTACGCGGCTCTTTGGTGACATGACACCGATCAACCTACATCCACTGGCGTTTGCTGCTTGGGATGTCATGGGAATTCTGTATGGGTCTGATCGTCGGCGTGGGTGCAACCTTGGGGGGCCGATGGCAAGAGGGGACGTCTCGGCGGGAAAGGGCACGACCGGATCGGTCGCGAACCTCGTCGCTCAGTTCGGCGAGGAGGTCAGGGCCAAGCTGCAAGGTCCCGCAGGGGCGGTCAGCAGTAAGGAGGACAGCCTGACCGCGCCGATGGAGCATCTGCTGCGTGGCATGGCCTCGCGGCAACGCCTCAAGCTCATCGTCCACGGTCAGAGTCGCATCAAGGAACTCGGGATCCGGCCCGACTTCGCCATCGCCTGCGGCGGCAGGACCATAGGGCACGTCGAGCTGAAGCAGCCGGGTTCGGGGGCCGATCCGGAGAAGTGGTCGGCGAAGAGCCACGACCGCAAGCAGTGGGAGAAGATCAAGGCACTCCACAATGTGCTGTACACCGACGGATACCAGTGGGCGGTCTACCGTTTCGGCATACAGGTCGGCCCGACCGGGATCCTGGTCGGAGACCTTGATTCCGGTAGCCGGCAACTCGTCGTCGCGGACACCGGGTTCGAGCGCGCCCTCACGCACTTCTTCCTGCCGGCGCCCATCGTCCACGACAGCATCAACGAACTTGTCAAGCGCATCGCGGGAATCTGCGCCCTGCTGCGTGACGAGGTCACCGAACGCCTCACCCGCGAGGAGCACGGGGAGGCTGACGCTGCGTTCTCGATCCTGGCCGACAACTGGAAGGACCTGCTCTTCCCCGACGCTCGCCCGGAGGAGTTCGCGGACCAATACGGTCAGACGCTGACGTTTGCCATGCTGCTGGCTCGTCTTGAGCACATTGATCTGGGCAGGCTCACGCTCCCCGAGGTCGCAATCCGACTGGGCAAGCGGCATTCCTTGATGGGCAAGGCGCTCGCGGTGCTGACGGACGACGCCCTCGACGATCTGCGGGGCATCATCGACCCGCTGATCGACGTCTTATCGGCCGTCGACCCCGAGATGTTCAAGGACGAGACCGGAGACGCCTACCTCCACCTGTACGAGGGCTTTCTGAGCGCCTACGACCCGGAACTGCGACGGCGGACGGGTACTTACTACACGGCCGGCGAAATCGTCCGCTTCATGGTCGGCTTCACCGACGAGGTGCTGCGTGACCGGCTCGGCCAGGAGGACGGGTACGGAAGCGAGGACGTCACCGTCGTCGATCCGGCCATGGGCACCGGGACCTTCCTCATCAACATCATCGACCACGTCGCCAAGTCCCTGTCACTGAAGTACGGCAGGACGCTCAAGTCCGGGCTTCTCAGGGAACTCTCGGGCCGACTGGTCGGGCTGGAGAAACAGACCGGGCCGTACGCCGTCGCCGAACTCCGTGTGCACCACGCCTTCCGGTCCCACGACGCCGACATCACGCGCCGCCCGCCGAGGCTTCTGGTGGCCGACACACTCGACGATCCCGCCGTCGAGCACCACCTGGGCTTCATGTACGAGGCGATCGCCCGACACCGCCGAATGGCGAACAAGATCAAGGCGGACGAGAAGGTCATGGTGGTCATCGGCAATCCGCCCTACCTGCGGGGTGCGAGACAGTCGGGCGTCGGACGCTGGGTCACCGAGGGTAACCCGAACGGCCAAGGCCCGATCCTCGCCCGCTTCCACCCAGAGGACAACGGACGCGTCGGATACGCCCTCGACAACCTCTACGTCTACTTCTGGGCGTGGTCCACCTGGAAGGTCTTCGACCAGTTGACCGCCTCGGGAGCGCCGAAGGCCCCCAGCGGGATCGTTGCCCTCATCACCAACTCCGGATACCTGGACAGCGAGGGCTCGGCCGGCATGCGCCACTACCTGCGCGAGGTCGCCGACGAGGGCTGGGTCATCGGTCTCTCCCCCGAGGGCGCCTACTCCGACACGCGCACCCGTGTCTTCCAGGATGTCAAGCGGGAGATCTGCATCGCCGTCTTCGTCCGCCATGGCGCCCCGGACGCGGGTACACCGGCGCGGGTCTGGCGACTCGACGTCCCCGCGGGCACACGCGAGGAGAAGTTCGACTGGCTGGAAGGACTTGGCCTCGACGGCCATCGCGGAGGGACCTCCTGGCAGCTCTGCCCCACACAGTGGACCGCGCCCTTTCACGTCACGTCCGACTCCGAGTGGTCGGCAATGCCACCGGTGGACGCCCTGCTGCCCTGGACGAGCTCCGGCAACAAGAACAACCGCAACTGGCCCGTCTCACCCAGCCGGGACGTTCTGGAGAGGCGCTGGCACAGGCTCGTCCAGGCTCCGGCAGACGCCAAAGCGGAGCTGATGAAGAGCACCGGAGACCGCCGTCCGGACAAGCTGGAACCACCACTGCCCGGCCAGCAGGAGACGGGCAGTCTTGCCGCAGAGAAAGAGAGGGTTCCGGTCATCGTCAAGTACGGACGGATGACGTTCGACCGGCAGTACATCATCGCGGACCGAAGAGTGATCGACCGACCGCGGCCGGCCTTGTGGTTCGCCCACAACGACCAGCGTCAGATCTACCTGTCCGAACTCCACACGGAATCAGGCCGTCCGGGGCCGGCGGTGAGTTTCACCGCCCTTCTGCCCGACATTCATCACTTCAAAGGCACCGAAGGCGGCCGCGTCGCCCCTCTTTACCGCCACCCCCACCAGGCTGAACCAAACGTCACCCCTGGCCTGCTGCGGCTGCTCACCAAGACGCACGGCGTGACGGTCACCGCCGAGGACCTCTTCGCGTACATCGCGGGAACAGCCGGCCACAGCGGCTACACCCGCCGCTTCGCCGCGAACCTCGCCGAGCGCGGTGCCCGTATCCCTATAACACGCGACCCGGCTCTATGGGCGGAACTCGTGGAAGTGGGTAGGCGCACGGTATGGATCCACACGTACGGCCAGCGCTTCGCCTCCCACCACGACAGTTCACCTGGCTCGTCCCCGAGGCTTCCCCCGGAGGAACAACCGGAATGCGTCGTCGTGATCGGAGAGGACGACGGGTTACCTGAGGACATCTCCTACGACGCGTCCACGCGAACCCTCACGGTGGGCACGGGCTGCATACGTCCGGTGGCGCCGGAAGTCTGGGACTATCGGATCGGCGGGGTGCAGGTGATCCGCAAGTGGTTCAGCTTCCGCAAGCGCAAGCCAGACGTGGAACGACAGACCCCGTTGAACGACATCCTGCCCCCGACCTGGCCTGCCCGGTGGACCGTTGACCTGCTTGACCTCATCAACGCGCTCGGGCTCCTCGTAGCCCTCGAACCCCGACAGGCCCGGCTGCTGGACGCCGTGAGCAGCGGCCCGCTCATCACCGCCGACGACCTACGGGGCGAGGGCATCCTGCCCGTACCTGCCTACGCAACCAAGGAACCGAAACCGCCGCGGAAGTCTCGACGCACCCCCGGCCCTGGTCAGGAGAGCCTCGACTTCTCGGACTGACACCCGCCCGGCCTGAGTGCCTGACGCCCGCAACATCAACGGAATATCTGCACGACGACGCCCCGCCGCAGCAAGCCAGCGGGGCGTCGTCGTATCAGGTCCCCGTCTACGCAGGACCCCGCCGGAGCGAGCCGACGGGGGTCCTCACCTGTCACGAGCGATCACAAGCGATCACGGGCGGGTCACCAACTCCGCGGACGCACTCACGTCACAGGGATTTGACCTGCACTTACGTGCTCACCCTGGATCAACTGGACGTCCGTGGACGGTTTCTACGACATGTGCTATGTGGTATCGCACACGCAGGCGCCCCCAATAAGGCGCCTCCCATAAGGCGTCGCCCTCCGGCTGCCCTCAGCTCCTCCCGCGCTCACGAAGCCACGGGACAGGAAAGTTCCGGACCATACGCGGACCAACCGAGCCGCAAAGGCCACCTCTTACACCATTACCGCAGTTCAGGGGCTCGCAAGCCCTGTACCACCAGCAGACGAAGAACCTGCTGGTGGCACTCAAACGCAATGTTGAGACGCAGCACTTCGCGCATCAACCCAAGAAGATCAGCGCTCACCAACCGGCAACTACGGCACTCAAAACTTGTTGACTCTCCACAACGGGACACGGCGAGCGCCACGTTCACGCGCTGGCGGGTGGCGCAACCGTCCGCCAGGTCAGCACTCGCCCGGCCGCCACCGAACCTGCAAAGACCGCCGCGCGCGACAGAGCTGCGAAAAGAGCGCCCCAACCGCGCCTGACGGAGCGTCAGCAAAGTCAGCATTAGGTCAGCAAAAGCACTGCCACAGCTGCTCACAGACGGCCACACCATGGAATCGCCCGCCACCCCCACTCAGGTCCGCAACCCGCTCAGCCGTCCCCCCGCGAGCGATCGAAAAGTGGGAGGAAGCACCCAACCGCCTCCCACCCGCCAGCCGCCGACACTCAGACGTTTCCGCAGGTCAGCGCACCCTTCCCCGTGGTTTCAAGGGGACCGGCGGGAGCTCCGGAGCGGGCAGCGGGGCCCCGTCGTACCCCTTCACTTCCCCGAACCGCGACCCTTCCATCCAGTCTCGACGGGCCTGTACGATCTCCTCCTGAGACCGGCAGATCCAGTTCCAGAACATGATCAGCTCCTCCTCGAACGGCTCGCCGCCCAGGAGCATCAGGCCCGCGTCCGAGTCGGCGCGCAGGGGGAGTTCGGTGCGGCCGCAGCCCAGGTAGAGCATCGAGCCGGGCAGGACGGGTACGCCGTCGACGTGGGTCTCGCCGGACATGGAGAGCACGGCGTACTCGAAGTCCGGGTCCAGCGGGAGGCGTACGTCGGCGCCGCGGGTCAGGGCCAGGTCGGCGCCCGTGATCGGGGTGTACGTCGTGCCGGGCGAGGTCGCGCCGTCGAGGTCGCCCAGGATCAGGGTGGCCTTGAGGCCGGGGGCGGTGACCGTCGGCAGTTCGGCGTGGTGCTCGAAGCTCGGGTCGGTGTGGCGGTGAGTGTCCGGCAGGGCGACCCACAGTTGCGCGCCGTGCAGGAAGCGGGCGTGCGACCTGGGGCTCTCCTCGGAGTGGCTGATGGCCCGGCCTGAGGTCATCAGGCCCAGCTCGCCGGGGCGGATCAACTGGAGGCTGCCCGTCGAGTCGCGGTGCAGCACCTCGCCCTCGCGCAGCCAGCTCACCGTCTGGAGGCCCATGTGCGGGTGCGGCGGGACCTGCATGCCGGGCTCGTCGGCGATGTCGTCGGGGCCGTAGTGATCGACGAAGCACCAGGCGCCCACCATGCGGCGGCCCAGGTTCGGCAGCAGCCGCCTCACCTCGGTGGACTCGCCGAGCTTGACGCGGCGGGGACTGAGGAGTTCTCGTACGGGCTCCGCCACCACGAAGCCACGGCCGCCGCACACCGCGGGGACCGACTCGCGGTCAAGATTGCTCATGGCGCCCAACCTAGCCCCAGGAGGCGCCGAAAGTCCCCGCGTGCCGTCGTTCGCGGGCCTTCGCGGCCGGCGACGGCAGCGTAGTGGAATATTCAACCAATCGTGCCTGTTGTTGCGGCCGGTGGCTCCGAACGAGGCACCGAAGGAGGTCACTGGTGGACACGACGTACTACGAGCACGGAACCCCGGCGCAGCGCTGGGAGCGGGCGCAGATGTTCTTCGACGCTCGGGACTACGCCGCCGCGGCCCGCGTGCTGAACGGGCTGGTCGAGGAGGTGCCGGAGCAGACCGGCCCCCGGCTGCTGCTGGCGCGCGCCTACTACCATTCGGCCCAACTGCGCCGGGCCGAGGCCGAGTTGCGCGTCATCATCGAGCGCGACCCGGTGGAGCACTACGCCCGGCTGATGCTGGGCCGCACCCTCCAGCGGCAGGGCCGCAAGGACGAGGCCGAGACACACCTGCGTGTCGCCTCCGCCCTCGCGGGCGACTTCGGGGACCGGTGAACGGCCGGAGCGAATAGACGGTCAGAGCGGCGCCGCCGGGTGGAGGAGCAGGAACAGGGTGACCGCGGAGGTCGCCGAGGACATCGCGGACACCACCGCACCGGCGGCGGCGCCCCACACGGCGGCGCCGACCGCCGTGAAGACCGACGGCCGGTCCCGGCCCGTCGGTGCCGGCGCCAGCAGGGCGGCGACCCGGCGCGGCACCGGGCCACCGGCGGCCACCGCGGCGAGGGTGGGCGCGGGCGCGGCGGACGACAGCAGGGCCGCCTTGCCGATCGCCCGCGCGACCACGCGCCGGTCGCCGACCGCGCGGGCCGCTTCCTCGTCGGCCCAGCGCTCGGCGGTGTAGACGACGGCGGACCGCAGCGGCCGCAGGAAGGGGTTGGCGCAGGCCGCCAGGTGGACGGTGAGCAGGTGACGGTGATGGCGGGCCGCCAGGTGGGCGCGTTCGTGCGCGAACAGGGCCCGCCGTTCGTCCGGGGCGAGGCCGTCCAGAAGTGCCGTGGTGACGACGATCCGGTCAAGGCTGCCGGGCAGGGCGTAGGCGTACGGCGTGCTGTCGGGCAGGACCACGACGGGTGCGCCGCGCAGCCCGGTCAGGGCCCGCCGGGCGCGGCGGGCCACCCGCCGGTGGCGCCACAGGGTGCGCCCGCAGGCCACCGCGACCAGTCCCAGGGCGGGGATCGCCGCACGGCCCGCGACCCGGTCGCGCGAGACGGCCGCCCTGAACTCGGGATCGGCCCATCCGTCCGGAACCGGGCTGCCGGTCAGCTGGGCGCTGCCGACGACCGTGAGCAGGGCGAGGCACAGCGTGCTGCATCCGCCCATGACGGCGGCCACCCGGGTCAGCAGCCGGGTGGCCGTGCGCGGGTGCAGGCGCGGTGCGGCCAGGCGTGCGACGGGCCAGGCGGACAGCGGCAGTACCAGCGGCAGTAAGACGTAGAGCCCCATGAGGCGTCAGTGTTCCGTACCGTCGTCCCTCGGGTGTCGAGCCCTGTCGGTACCGTCCGCGGCGTCCGCCGTGTCCAGCAGTGCGCGCAGCACCTGCTCGTCGCCGGGCGGCAGCGTGGTGACGAAGCTGGTCAGCACGGCTTCGCGGTCCCGTTCACCGTCCAGCAGCCGGCGCATCCGGAGCGCCGCGAGGCGGGCAACGTCCGCGGTCGGGATCCACACGAAGGAGCGGCCCTGGCGCTCGCGGGAGACGACATCCTTGGCGAGCAGCCTGGTCAGGATGGTGACCACGGTGGTGTAGGCGAGGTCGCCGCCGAGCCGTTGCTGCACCCAGGCCGCGGTGACCGGGCCGTCCGCCTCGCGGAGCGCGCCGAGCACCTGGCTCTCCAGTTCACCCTGCCCGCGCCGGGCACGCCGGTGTTGTGTCGTCATGTGCGTCTCCCTCCGGCGTCGGCGTGTCGCACCACGCTACTTCACACCGGAGGCCCGGTCGGGGGTGCGGCCGGAGGTGCTGCACGCCGGTTCCCGCACGCCCTGCGGGAACCGGCGCCGCCTCACCCCCGTCAGGCCGTACCGGCGCCGGTTACGCGCCAGGTTGGTGGCCTGCCTGCGCCAGGCGGACCGGGCCGGGCCGGGCCGGGCGAGCACCGTGGCATCCTGGCGTGATGGCTACCCCCCGTGCGCGTACGCCCCTGGCCGAGCAGGTCGAGGAACTCCTCGCCGACGGCGGCCCGTTGCCCATCGTCGCCGCCGGCGACCCGGTGCTGCGACGCGCCGCCGAACCGTTCGACGGCCAACTGGAGCCCGAGCTGCTGGCCCGCTTCGTTCAGGCGATGCGCCTGACCATGCACGCGGCGCCGGGCGTGGGACTGGCCGCGCCGCAGGTCGGGGTCGGACTGCGGATCGCGGTCGTGGAGGACCCGGCACCGGTGCCGGACGAGGTACGACTGGCGCGCGGACGGGTGCCGCTCCCCTTCCGCGTGCTGGTCAATCCGTCGTACGAGGCTGTCGGCACTGCGCGCGCCGCGTTCTACGAGGGCTGCCTGAGCGTCCCTGGCTGGCAGGCCGTGGTGGCACGGCACGCCGAGGTGCGCCTGCGGGCCCTGGACGAGCACGGGTGCGCGGTGGACGAGGTGTTCCCGGGCTGGCCCGCCCGGATCGTCCAGCACGAGACCGACCACCTCGGCGGCACCCTCTACCTCGACCGCGCCGAACTCCGTTCCCTCTCCTCCAACGACGCGATGGCGCACCGCTGGACCCAGCCGACCCCGGCGGAGGCCGCGCGGGCGCTCGGCTTCGAGTTGCCGTAGGCGAGCACCGGGGCACCGCCCCTGGGCGAACTGCCGCAACGGCCGGGGCGGTTCCGAGGGCGCGCGCTCAGCCCCGGTACGCCTCCAGCAGGCGGAGCCACACCTCGCTGATCGTCGGGTAGGACGGGACCGCGTGCCACAGGCGGCTGATCGGAACCTGGCCGGCGACGGCGACGGACGCCGAGTGGAGCAGTTCGCCGACGCCGGGGCCGACGAAGGTGACACCGCGCAGGATCTCGGCGTCGAGGTCGACGACCATGCGGGCGCGGCCGCGGTAGCCGTCGCCGTACAGGCCGGCCCCGGCGACCGAGGAGAGGTCGACGTCGACGGCCCGGACGCGGTGGCCGGCCTGCTCGGCTTCGGCCAGGGACAGGCCCACGGCCGTGGCCTCCGGGTCGGTGAAGACGACCTGCGGTACGGCGTGGTGGTCGGCGGTGGCGGCGTGCGCGCCCCACGGGTCCGTCTCCAGCAGGGGCACACCGGCCGCACGGGCGCCGATCGTGTCGCCCGCGATCCGGGCCTGGTACTTGCCCTGGTGGGTGAGGAGCGCGCGGTGGTTCACGTCGCCGCACGCGTACAGCCAGGTGCTGCCCTGCACGCGCAGGCTGTCGTCGACCGGCAGCCAGGAGCCGGGTTCCAGGCCCACCGTCTCCAGGCCGATGTCGTCGGTGCGCGGCGCGCGCCCGGTGGCGAAGAGGATCTCGTCGGCCTCGACGCGGTCGCCGCTGCCGGTGACGGCCACGACAATGCCGTTCTCGCGGGCGACCGACTCCACGGTTGTGCCGGTGCGGATGTCGGCGCCCGCCTCCGCGAGGGCGTCGGCGACCAGTTCCCCGGCGAAGGGTTCCATGCGCGCCAGCAGCCCCTTGCCCCGGACCAGGACGGTGACCTGCGAGCCGAGCGCCTGGTAGACGGTGGCCATCTCGGTGGCGACGACACCGCCGCCCACGATGATCAGCCGCCCGGGCACCTGTTCGGCGCTGGTGGCCTCGCGGCTGGTCCACGGCTTGACGGCGTCGAGCCCGGGCAGGTCCGGCAGCCGGGCGCCGGTTCCGGTGCAGACGGCGACGGCGTGCCGGGCGGTCAGCGTCCTGCGCGTGCCGTCAGGGCCGTCGACCGTGACCGTGCGCGGACCGGCCAGCCGGCCGTGCCCGCGGTGGAGGTCGGCGCCGATGCCGTCCAGCCAGCGCACCTGGCCGTCGTCGTGCCAGTGCGAGGTGTACTCGTCCCGGCGGGCGAGGACCGCGGGGGCGTCGAGGGGGCCGCGCACAGCCTGGCTCAGGCCCGGCAGACGGCGGGCGTCGGCGCGGGCGATGACCGGGCGCAGCAGGGCCTTGCTGGGCATGCACGCCCAGTACGAGCACTCGCCGCCGACCAGTTCGCTCTCCACGATCGCGGTGGACAGGCCGGCCGCCCGGGTGCGGTCGGCCACGTTCTCCCCCACGGGTCCGGCGCCCAGCACCACGACGTCGTACGCGATGGTTTCCGTTTCGGTCATGGGGTCAGTCTGGTGGGTGGTGTGCGCCCTGGCCACACGGGTACGTGCGCGGAATACCCGTAGGGTCGGCCGTGTTGTGCCCACGGCTTCGCCCCACGCCGGTAAGCCGACACCAGGAAGCACCAGGAAGAGGGATACGCCATGAGCAGCACCGTGGAGCTGACCAAGGAGAACTTCGACCAGACGGTCACGGACAACGAATTCATCCTCATCGACTTCTGGGCGTCCTGGTGCGGACCGTGCCGTCAGTTCGCCCCGGTCTACGAGAAGGCGGCCGAGGAGAACCCGGACCTGGTGTTCGGCAAGGTGGACACCGAGGCCCAGCCGGAACTGGCGGCGGCCTTCGGCATCCAGTCCATTCCGACACTGATGATCGTCCGTGACCAGGTCGCCGTGTTCGCGCAGCCGGGTGCGCTGCCCGAGGCCGCTCTGGCGGACGTGATCGGCCAGGCCCGCAAGCTGGACATGGACGAGGTCCGCAAGGCGGTCGCCGAGCAGCAGAACGGTCAGTAGAAACGGTCAGTAGATCGGTCGGTGGATCGGACCGTGAGGTCTCGACGGGCTGCTTTCCGAGCGTGCCGGGCGGTGGGTGTCCTCCCTTCGGGAGCGGCGCCCACCGCTTTGTCGTAGCGCCGGCCGGCCTGTCGCGGGTCAGTCATACGGGGGCGGGTCACGTGCACTCGCGGTCACGCGGACTCGCGGGTCATGTGGACTCGCGGTGGACCACCGTCGCGCCCAGTACCGCGTGCCGCTCGGGCGGGGCGCCGGGGTCGCGTACGGCGCGGTCGACCAGTTCGGCCAGGTCGCGGCCGGAGGGCAGGTCGATGTGGACGGTGCTCAGCCGGGGCCGCAGCAGCCGCCCGAGCATGAGGTCGTCGGCGCCGATCACGGCCGTCTCCTCGGGGATGCGCACGCCACCGTCCTGCAGGGCACGCATCAGCAGCATGGCGTACTCGTCGTTGTAGGCGAACACCGCGTCGAGGCCGAGGTCGCGCCAGCGGGCCGCCAGGTGGGCGGCGGACCGTTCGTCGTAGCCGAGGGGCAGTTCGGTCACGCTGCCGTCGGTGCCGCGCAGGGCGCGCCGTACGCCGGCGAGCCGGGGCCGGGAGAACATGTCCAGTCCGCGTTCCTCGGGCACGACCACGCCGATACGGCGCCGGCCACGGGCGTGCAGGTGGACACCGGCCCGGTGGCCGACGCTCTCGTGGTCCATGAGCAGCGCGTGGGCCCCCTCGACGGGCTCCGGGCCGAGGGTGACGACGGCACGCGCGCCGGAGCGTTTGAGCACCGAGACGCCCGCGGGTCCGAGGCCCACGCCGGACACCAGGACGGCTACCGGGCGCAGTTCGGCCCAGGCCCGGGCGGCCTCGTCACCGGGCAGGCCCGCGGTGGCGTGCTGTACGACGGTGTAGTCGAGGAAGCCGAGCGCCCACTGGAGTTCTTCCAGGAAGCGGCTGTAGAGCGGGCCGGCCGGGATGGCCGGGGCGGGCATCAGGACCATACGGCTGTGCCCCGCGCGCAGGCTGCGCGCCGCCGCGTGCGGTACGTACCCGAGTTCCTCGGCGGCCTCGTGGACCCGGCGGCGGGTGGGCTCACTGATGCGGACCGCTCTGGTGTTGTTCAGGACGTAGGAGACGGTCGCGCGCGAGACGCCGGCCAGTCGGGCCACGTCGGCGCTCGTGGGCACGGAGCGCGGCGCGGGCGACGGGGGCGCGGCGGGTTTGGGAATCTGCACCATGACGTACGGCATCTTGGCAGAAGCCGTGGGCCGTCCGTCTGGTGAACTGCCCTATTCCAGACCGAAGTTGAAACGGCAACAGATGCGGGACCGGTACGCGGAGGGTGAGGACGCGTAGGTCGCCCGCCGAGCCGGGCAACCCGGCAATGCGCCCTGCGGGGCCGCACCGCCTGTCCGATGCCCCGGGCAGCGGACGAGGACGCGGTGCTGGTGTCGGTGCTGGTGTCGGCCCCGCGGCGCGACCCCGGGGACATCGCCGCCGGCCCCACAGGGCCGACCGGCGCGCGGCCCGCCCATGTCGTCCACCGGGTGATGACGGGGCCACCGCGTCCACGTACGGGAAGGCCGCACACACGTAGGCCACGACGGCGGGGGCACAGGCGATCCGCGCGTCCCGCAGGGCACGCCCGCTCTCAGCGCCGCTCTTCCACCCTTCGGCTCGAACGCCACGCAAGCCCGCCGGGGGTGTTCGACGGAAGCACACGCCGCTCACGGCCGAGTCGGCCGCACCGGTCCCCCGGCTCTCAGCAGGTCGGCCCCGTGGAGGTGATTCGGGCGACCAGGTCGTGCCAGCCCGACTGCAACCGCTCCATCGGCATCTGGCACTGCCGGGTCAGGTGGTGGATGAGTGCGGGCTCGAGGTACCCCATCAGCGTGTGAGCGAGGAGTTCGCTGTCCGCGTCCGGGGCCGCCTGCCGCAGCAGCATCGCCACATGGGCGTACTGGACCTGGCGGGCGGGCACTCCGAAGCGGCGGGCCGGCCCCGGATCGGCCGCCAGTTGCAGTTCCAGCTCGTCGGCCGCGCGGCGCAGCGCCACGCAGCCGAAGGCCCGCAGCCGCTCGGCGGGCGGCGCGCCGGGACCCATGGGCGGTGGCCCGCTGAGGAACGCGGCCTGGAACTTCCGCTCCGAGTGGTCCAGCAGCGCCCTGAGCAGGCCGGTGCGGTCGCCGAAGCGTCGGAAGACCGTCCCCTTGCCCACCTCGGCCGCCGCGGCGACCGCCTCCATCGTGACTCCGGCCGCGCCATGCTCCGCGACCAGGCGCGCCGCGGCGTCCAGCAGCCGGGCGCGGTTGCGGGCCGCGTCGGCCCGCAGACAGGGCTCGTCCTCGCCGGCGCCGAAGTCGAGCAACACCGGCTGTGTCAGCGGCTCCCGGGTCTCCTGAGGTTCTTGAGGCTCCTGGGGCTTCGGAAGGGGCGACAGGGGGCGGGACATGAAGACAGCGTAAGGCATCGGGAGCAGAACTGGACCGTGGTCCGGTTATGGTGGTAGAAAATTAAACGGACCTCGGTCCGGATCCGTAACGCCATTGTGTCATCCCCCTTGGAGTCCCCCATGTCTGTTCGCATCCTCGCGCTCGTCGGCAGCCTCCGCGCCGGTTCGCACAACCGCCAGCTCGCCGAGGCCGCAATCAAGCTCGCCCCCGCGGGCGCCGAGGTCGAGCTGTTCGAGGGCCTGGCCGACATCCCGTTCTACAACGAGGACCTCGACGTCGAGGGCAGCGTGCCTGCCGCCGCCGCCAAGCTGCGCGAGGTCGCCGGGTCCGCCGACGCCTTCCTGCTCTTCTCCCCCGAGTACAACGGCACCATCCCGGCCGTCCTGAAGAACGCCATCGACTGGCTGTCCCGCCCGTTCGGCGCCGGTGCCTTCGTCGGCAAGCCCGTCGCCGTCATCGGCACCGCCTTCGGCCAGTACGGCGGCGTGTGGGCGCAGGACGACACCCGCAAGGCCGTGGGCATCGCCGGCGGCAAGGTGATCGAGGACATCAAGCTCTCCATCCCCGGCTCCGTGACCCGCTTCGCCGAGACCCACCCGGTCGACGACGCCGAGGTCGCCGCCCAGCTCACCGAGGTCGTCGCGCGCCTGCACGGCCACACCGGCGAGGTGGCCGCCGCCTGAGCACCCCGGAAGGGGCCGGCGCCGTCTGGGCGCCGGCCCCTTCCGGCTTTCCGCGAGGCTCCGCGCCCCAGCCCCACGCCCGTGTCTACGGGCAGGACTCCCCGAACTTGACCGCCGTGAAGGACACCGGCTGCCCCTTGAGCTCGGTACCCGGGCCCGGAGTCTGCGAGCACACCTGCCAGTTGCTCTCCACCAGCACCCACCGGTGGTCCGGCGACGCGTCCTTCACCGTGAGCGACGTGCTCGCGTCGAGGGCGGCGCGAGCCGCCTTCACCGACTTCCCCTTGAAGTCGGGCATCTTCCCGCCCTCGGCCGAGGGCGGAGCCTCGTCCTTCGCGGGACAGGACTCCTCCAGCTTGACCGCGCCGAAGTCCAAGGTCGTACCGGTCGAGACCGTCGTGCCCGCCGCCACGTTCTGGCTGCACACCTTCCAGTTCCGATCGAACGCCTGCATCCGGCCACGGCCCAGGGCGTCGTGCGACTTCAGCGAGTGGAAGCCCTGTTCCTGGGCGGCGTCCTGCGCGGACTGCAACCCCATACCGACGAAGGCCGGCACCTTCTTCCGCTGGTCCGCTCCCGGCTTGCCGTCCTGCGCCGGCTCACTGCTGCCCGAGGCGACGGGGGCCGACACCGAACGGGTGGCGCCCCCGGGTGACTTGGTGCCGTCCGCGGGCTCACAGGCCACGAGGACGCCGACCACGGCACATGTCAGAACGGCGGCGGCGAGACGAGTTCGCACGGATTCCCCCAAGTGGTGCTGGTACAGGCGAATAACGGTAGACCAGTCTTGAAAGAGGGGGGAAATCCCACCGTCGGGTCCCGGACACCGGCCGTGCGGAGAACGGCCCAGGCCACTCCCTGCCCCTCCGGCAAGCCCCGTACGACAACCGGAACATGACTCCGCTGTTCGAACGCAAATGCGCCAACGGTATGTTTGACAGGCCAAGTACCTGTACATGGCGAGGGACGGTCGGAATGAACGGGGCATGTCGACCTGTCGCGGGCGATTTCAAGTCGCTGGCGTGGCCTGGCCGTTCCCCGGTGACTCCGCCCGTCTCGACGCCGTATCGCGCGGCACACCACTGCCGCGGATCAGCAGACGTATCCGGAGGGATCTGTTCGTGACGAGTCAGCAGCACACCAGTTCACGTCGCCGCTCCTTCGAGGTCTCGGTCGGCGCCGTGGGTGCTGTCGCGATGGCGATAGCCCTCAGCGGCTGCTCCAGCGGCCCGGACTACCAGGGCACATGCATGGACAGGCTGACGCAGAAACGCGTGACGGACCACCACTGCAGCTCCGGCGGGGCCGGTGGGGCCGGCGGAGGCAACTACGCCTGGTGGTACACCCCGCGGGGCAAGAATGTCCCCGCCGTCGGACAGAAGGTCGACCTCAGCAAGGGCAACGGCTCGTTCACCGCGCCGAAGTCCGGCAGCGTCGTCCGCGGCGGCTTCTCCGCCAAGGGCGGATCGGTCGGCGGCTGATCCATGAGACGCGAACTCCGCACCCCGAGGCCTGGCTGGGAGCAGACGGTGCTCCAGTCAGGCCTTCCGTTCCACACCGAAGTACTGCCCGACGGCCGTAAGTTGCCCTACTGGAACGAGAGCGCCGCCTACGTGCTCACCTCGCGCGAGGTGGACTACCTGGAGGACGTCACCGAGGAACTGCACGCGATGTGCGTGGCGGCGGCCCGGAACGTCCTGGAGAAGGGCGACGTCGAACGCCTCGGCATCGACCCCCGCTGGGCGAGACCGATGCTCGAGACCTTCGAGAACGAGTCACCGAGCATCTACGGCAGGTTCGACTTCGCCTGGGACGGCACGGGCGACGCCAAGCTGTACGAGTACAACGGCGACGTTCCGGCGGCGCTGCTCGAAGCCGCGGTGCTGCAATGGCAGTGGCTGGAGGACGTGCATCCGGACCGCGACCAGTTCAACACGATCCACGAGCGTCTGGTGCGGACGTGGCAGCGGCTGGCTCCGCGGCTGGGCGGCCAGGTCCACTTCGCGCACTCCGTCGACGAGCCCGACGAGGACATCATCACCACGGCGTACCTGCGGGACACGGCCGTCGAGGCGGGCCTTCCCACGGTGGGCCTGACGATGGAGGACGTCGGCTGGCACAGCGGCATCCGGCGCTTCGTGGATCTGAGCGACGTACCCATCGACTCCTGCTTCAAGATGTACCCGTGGGACTGGGCGTTCGAGAGCGCCTACGCCCCGCAGTTGGAGGCCGAGCCCCGTTCGACACAGTGGCTCGAACCGATGTGGAAGGCGCTGCTGTCCACCAAGGCGCTGCTGGCGGTGCTGTGGGAGCTGTACCCCGGGCACCCGAACCTCCTGCCGTCCTACCTCGACGGCCCCCGCGATCTGACCGAATGGGTCGCCAAGCCCCTGTGGGGCTGGGAGGGTGCCTCGATCAAGGTCCGTTCCGCGGAGCACCACTTCGACCAGGCCGGCCGGTTCGACGACGGCCCGTTCCTGTTCCAGCAGTTCCACCGGCCGCCGTCCTTCGACGGCAACCACATGGTGATCGGCTCGTGGGTCATCGGCGGCAGGTCGGCCGGGGTCGGCATCCGCGAATCCAACGAGATCGTCACCGACCGCCGGTCCCGTTTCGTTCCCCACCTCATCGACGCGCCGCGTTCCACTCCGGAGCAGGTCGCGCACTGGCTGCGGAACAGCTGACCGCGGCACGGCATCGGCGAGGCGCCCATCGGGGCCGACGGCAGGGCGGTGGGCCGCCGATCACGCTGTCAGCAGGCTGATGCCGAGGGCGATCAGGACGGCCACCTTGGCGATCTCCAGGGCCACGTACGCCAGGTGGCCGCGCGAACGGGGACGGTCCTCGCCGGCCTCTTCACCGGCCAGGACCAGGTCGGACCTGCGGTTGAGGCGGGGGCGTACGAAGGCCAACTGGGCGAGGAGCAGCACGGCGACGGCCGCGGTCAGCCCGGCGACCCCGGCCGGAGGTCCGCCCGCGGCGACTGCGACGATCACCACGAGGGCCAGGACGGTCTCGACGAGGTTCAGCGCCCGGAAGACCAGCCGGCCGATGCCCAGCCCGATGGGGATGGTCACGCCAGGGGCCCGGAACTTCAGCGGGGCCTCAAGAAAGGAAATGGCCAGCACCATACCGAGCCAGACGAAGGTGACCGCACTCGCGATGGCGGCCGCCGTGGTGTTCATCGATATATCGCCTTTCTGCAAGGTGTGCAGGAACTGCCGGGGCCTGCCGAGACGACCGGGCCGCCGCTCCACAGAGCCCTCGGGCCATCGGACCCACCAGGGCCACCCGGCCCGCCAGAGCCACCGGACCACCGGCCAGCCAGGCCACCGGGACGCCGCCGGACCCGCCCCGCCGGGTCCGGCGGGTCCGCTAACCCACCGGGGCCGCTAGGCCACCGGGGCCGCTAGGTCCGCCAGGACTGGCAGGGCTGCCGGGACTGGCAGGGCCACCACGGCCGCCAGGCCGCCAGGCCGCCAGGCCGCCAGGCCGCCAGGCCCACCGGACCATCCGGTCCACCGGGCGACCAGACCGCCGGACCATCGGGCCACCGGGTCCGCCGGACCGGCCACCGGGCCCACCGAGTCCCACCAGATCCGCCAAAGCGCTGCCCCCGCCGCCCTTCACGTCAGCCACCCGGCGCCGGCACCGGCGCGGGCGACCCCGCCTGGCGGGTGGACAAGTGGGCCAGGCAGGAGTCGGGTTCCGCGAAGGGTTCCAGTCCGGTCGCCACCAGCGGTGCACGTAGCTCGGCCAGCGCTCCCTGCATCAGGCCCAGATGGATCGGGCACACCAACTGGCCGTGTTCCTCGGCCAGTTCGAGGAAGGGGCAGTGGCGCAGCCGGATCCGCTCCGGTGGTTCTCCGGCGCCGCCGCCCTCGGGCTCAGGGGCGAAGCCCAGGTCGTCCAGGAGGGCGACGAGCCGGGCCGCCGCCCGCTCGGCCGTGGGCGGCGGCGAGGGCGGCAGCGGATCGACCAGGAAACCGCCCCAGGCGCGGCCCGCCTCCGTCGCGGCCTCCCGCGCCCCGGGCCCCTCGGAGGCCAGTTGCCCGAGCAGGATCTGCGCCAGGAGCCGGTAGCTGCGCGTGCCCCGGCGGTCCATGCCGGGCCGGGGGGCGTAGACGGTACGGGGGCGGCCGGGCCCCGAGGGTTCCTCGACCTGGCGTACGACGACGCCCTCGGCCACCAGGGCGTCGAGATGGAAGCGCACGGTGTTGGGGTGCAGTCCGATCCGCTCGGCCGCCTCAGCGACCCCCAGCGGCTCGACCGCGGCCCGCAGCATGTCCAGCACCTCGCGTCGACGGGGGCTCTCCCGTGGGGTGGTCACGTCCACTCAGCTCTTCTCACCCGAAGCTCTTCTCACCCGAAGCAATTTTCACGAATGCTACATGTAATAATCGTAGACCCGGAGCGCGGACCCCGGGGGAATGACGGCCCCGATGGGGAATGACGGTCCCGGGAAATGAGGGGTGCACGATGACATCGCCTTCCGACCACGGCACCGGGACGGGCGGCCCCGCGGAGCCGGAACCGCGGGTCCTGTGCGACGCCCGGGCGCTGGCCGATGCTCCGCCGGTACCGGGCGGCGTGCTGTGGAAGCTGGCGGAGTCCGGGCGCCAGCTCGACGCGAACGTCGTACGGCTGGCGCCCGGCACGGGCGTGGCACCGCACCGCGAACCGGACCTGGACGTCCTGCTGTTCGTCGTCGCGGGCGGCGGTGTGCTCGGCACGGGCACCGGCGACGAGCCCCGGCAGCTGACGGAGGGCGCGACCGTCTGGCTGCCGCAAGGCTCCACGCGCAGCCTCACCGCCGGCCCGGAGGGCCTGGCCTATCTCACCGTCCACCGGCGCCGCCCCGGTATGCGGATCCGCCCCCGTGACGGGGCTTGATACGCACGTTCTAGGGTTCTTCCGTGACTGCCTTTACCGATGACACCGATGAGAACGTGCCCGGCCGTTACGGCCCCACGGCCACCACCGAGGCCGACCCGCGCGAGGTCGGCCGGGTGCGCACCGAGTACGCGCCCGCGCACGACGGCGACCCCGACCCCGGGGAGATCGTCTGGACCTGGGTGCCGTTCGAGGAGAACGACGGCCGGGGCAAGGACCGGCCGGTGCTGGTGGTGGCCCGGGAGGTCACCGGGACGCTCCTGGCCGTGCAGCTGTCCAGCAAGGCGCACGACGGCGACCGCGAGTGGGTGGCCATCGGGAGCGGCCCGTGGGACCGGTCGGGACGGGACTCGTGGGTGGACGTCGACCGGGTGCTGCGGCTGCACGAGGACGGCATGCGCCGTGAGGCGTGCGCGCTGGACCGGATACGGTTCGGCCTCGTGGTGCACCGCCTGCGGGAGCGCTACGGCTGGAACTGACGCGCGGGCCGGGCGCCACGGCGCCCACGTCACCCGGTCGGAGTAGAACCGGGCGCGGGGCCCGGTCTGCCCGCGGGACCCCCGCGAAGGGGGCGGACCCATGCGGATGTGCCGGGCCCCGGCACCGCGGGTGAGCGTCTGAAATATCGCGGATACGGAGATTTGACGCCACGATTGTCGCGATTTGCACCCTTGTGCGAATCGGCCGGAGGGTTTTGGCTGGGACGGTGCGGCCCCGGCCCGGCCCTCCGACCGCCGGGCCGGTGGCATGGTGGAATCTCAGGAGGATCCCGACATGTCCGATGCGCAACCCACCTCGGCGGGCGGCTGTGCGGAACCCCGTACCGCCGTCACCGAAGCCGAGGCCGAGGCTCTGGTCAGCGGCATCTGCTTCAAGACCGGACCGCCCCGCGCCCTCGGGGTCGAAGTGGAATGGCTCGTCCATGAGCTGCGTACGCCGCGGCTCCCCGTGACACCCGAACGTCTCGAAGCGGCCTACGCCGCACTGCGGACCATGCCCCTGAGGTCGGCGTTCACCGTCGAACCCGGCGGCCAGCTGGAGTTGAGCTCGCCGCCCGCCGCCTCCCTGATGGAGTGCATCGGTACCGTCTCCGCCGACCTCGACGCCGTCCGCGCCGTACTGGCCGAGGACGGACTCCGTCTCGTCGGTGTCGGCCACGATCCCTGGCACACCCCCCGCAGATTCCTGCGCGAGCAGCGCTACGACGCCCTGGAGGCCTGCCTGGACCGCGGTGGCCCGGCCGGCCGGCACATGATGTGCGCCTCGGCGTCCGTGCAGGTCTGCGTGGACGCCGGCCACGAGGAGCCCGGACCGCTGGGCCACGGGCGCCGCTGGTGGCTGGCGCACCACCTGGGCGCGGTGCTGGTGGCCGCGTTCGCCCACTCCCCGCTGGTGGCGCGGCGCCCCACCGGCTGGCTCTCCACGCGGCAGCTGATGTGGATGGAGATCGGCCCGGGCCGGGCCGGCGCCCCCGCGCTGAACGGCAGTCCCCGCACTGCCTGGGCCCGGCACGTGCTGGACGCGCCGGTGATGTGCGTACGGCACGAGGACGGGCCGTGGGAGGTGCCCGACGGGCTCACCTTCCGCAGGTGGATCAGCTCGCGCCGGCCGAGGCCGCCGACCCGCGAGGATCTCGACTACCACCTCACGACGCTGTTCCCGCCGATCCGGCCGCGGGGCCATCTGGAGCTGCGCATGATCGACGCACAGCCCGGCGACGACGGGTGGATCGTGCCGCTGGCGGTCACCGCGGCGCTCTTCGACGACCCGGAGGCGGCGGAGACCGTCTACCGGGTGGTGAAGCCCCTCGCCGAGCGGTCCGGGCCGCTGCCCGCTCCGCACAATCCGCTGTGGACCGAGGCGGCCCGCTCCGGGCTCGCCGACCCCGACCTGCGCGAGGCCGCCGTCGCCTGCTTCGCCGCCGCCCTGGAGGCCCTGCCCCGGCTTGGCGCCACCACCGAGGTCACGGAAGCCGTCGCGGCGTTCCAGGACCGCTACGTCCGCCGGGGCCGCTGTCCCGCCGACGACCTGCTGGACCGGCTGCACGGCTCGGAGAACCCCGGGTCCGGCCTCCGTACGACCCGGGGAACCCCCACCGCCCACGGGAAGGACATCGCGCCATGACCGATCCCGCCCCCGACGCAGAGACGATCGACTCGCAGACGTTCGACACCGAGACGTTCGACGCCGAGACGCTGCGCGAGCGCGCGCTGCGCTCGCTCACCACGGCCCGTGACCGCACCACGCTGCTGACCACCTGCGTGGAGGAGCCCGACCTCACCGCCCAGCACTCGCCGCTGATGTCCCCGCTGGTGTGGGACCTCGCCCACATCGGCAACCAGGAGGAGCTGTGGCTGCTGCGGGCGGTCGCCGGCCGCGAGGCGATGCGCCCCGAGATCGACAGCCTCTACGACGCTTTCGAGCACCCGCGTGCCGAACGCCCCTCGCTGCCGCTGATGGCCCCCGACGAGGCCCGGGGCTACGCGTCCGAGGTGCGCGGCCGGGTGCTGGACGTACTGGAGTCCACCGCTTTCCACGGCACCCGGCTGACCGAGGCCGGCTTCGCCTTCGGCATGATCGCGCAGCACGAGCAGCAGCACGACGAGACCATGCTGATCACCCACCAGCTCCGCCGGGGCCCGCAGGCCCTGACCGCACCGGACCCGGAGCCGGCCCCGCCGTTCACCGGTCCGCCCGAAGTCCTCGTCCCCGGTGGCCCGTTCACCATGGGCACCTCCACCGAGCCATGGGCGCTGGACAACGAGCGGCCCGCGCACGTGCGCGAGGTCGCGCCGTTCTGGATCGACACCACCCCGGTGACCAACGCCGCCTACCAGGCGTTCGTCGAGGACGGCGGCTACACCGAGCCCCGCTGGTGGGCGCCGGACGGCTGGGCCCACATACGACGGCACGACATCGAAGCGCCGCTGTACTGGCGGCGTGACGGCGGGCAGTGGCTCCGCCGCCGGTTCGGCGCCACCGAGGCCGTACCGCCCGACGAGCCGGTCCTGCACGTGTGCTGGTACGAGGCCGACGCCTACGCCCGCTGGGCCGGACGCCGGCTGCCCACCGAGGCCGAGTGGGAGAAGGCGGCGCGCCACGACCCGGTGACCGGGCGTTCGACGCGCTATCCGTGGGGCGACGCCGACCCCACGCCGGAGCACGCCAACCTCGGCCAGCGGCATCTGCGCCCGGCCCCGGCAGGCAGCCATGCGGCCGGGGAGTCGCCGCTCGGCGTACGGCAGTTGATCGGGGACGTGTGGGAGTGGACGGCGAGCGACCTCCTCCCCTACCCGGGTTTCACCGCGTTCCCGTACAAGGAGTACTCGGAGGTGTTCTTCGGGCCCGAGTACAAGGTGCTGCGCGGCGGGTCGTTCGCCGTGGACACGGTGGCCTGCCGGGGCACGTTCCGCAACTGGGACTACCCGGTGCGGCGGCAGATCTTCTCCGGGTTCCGCACGGCCCGCTCGGAGGCCATCTGATGTGTCGTCACCTGGCTTATCTGGGACCCGAGGAGCCGCTCGGCCGGTATCTGGTGGAACCGGCGCACAGCCTGTACCGGCAGGCGTGGGCGCCCCGGCACCAGCGGCACGGGACGGTCAACGCCGATGGCTTCGGGGTGGGTTGGTACGCGGAGGGCGACCCGGTGCCGGCCCGCTACCGCCGCGCCGGGCCCATCTGGGCCGACCTGTCCTTCGCCGACCTGTCCCGGGTCGTACGCACCTCGGCGCTGCTCGCCGCGGTGCGGGACGCCACCCTCTCGGGCGCGGACGCGGAGGCCGCGGCGGCGCCGTTCGCCGCGGGCACCTGGCTGTTCAGCCACAACGGCGCCGTCACCGGCTGGCCGGACTCGCTCGCCGCGGTGTCCCGGACCCTGCCGCCGCGGGACCTGCTGACGCTGGAGGCCCGCAACGACTCCGCGCTCGTGTGGGCGCTGGTGCTGGCCCGGCTCCGCGGCGGCGACGAGGAGGGGCAGGCGCTCGCCGACACCGTCCTGGAGGTCGCCGCGGCGGCCCCCGGCTCGCGGCTCAACCTGCTGCTCACCAACGGCGAGACGATCACCGCGACCGCCTGGGGCGACAGCCTGTGGTACCTGGCCGAGCCGGGCCGCCGCACGGTGGTGGCCTCCGAACCCTACGACGACGACCCGCACTGGGTTCAGGTGCCCGACCGCACCCTGCTCGCGGCGAGCCGTACGGACGTCCTGCTCACCCCGCTCAAGGACCCCACCGAGGACCTGGCATCCGCACGATCCGAGGAGCCCCGCACGTGAGTGAGTTCCGTATCACCCGTACCCTGCCCGAGGACGCCATGGCCGCGGCCCTGCGCGCCGACGTCCAGAAGGGCCTGACCTCCGACCCCAAGACGCTGCCGCCGAAGTGGTTCTACGACGCGCGCGGCAGCGAGCTGTTCGAGCAGATCACCGAACTGCCCGAGTACTACCCGACCCGTGCCGAGCGGGAGATCCTCGTCGGCCGCGCCGCCGAGATCGCCGACGCGCTGCCCGCCCGCACGCTCGTCGAACTGGGCTCCGGCTCCTCGGAGAAGACGCGCCATCTGATCGACGCACTGCCCCGGCTGCACACCTACGTCCCCGTCGACGTCAGCGACACCGCGCTGGAACAGGCCGGGCGGGCCCTGGTCGCCGAGCGGCCCGGACTGAACGTGCACGCGCTGATCGCCGACTTCACCGCCTGCCTGACTCTCCCCCACTCCCCCGGCCCCCGGCTGCTGGCGTTCCTCGGCGGCACGATCGGCAACCTGCTGCCCGGCGAACGCGCCGAGTTCCTGGCCTCGGTGCGCGCCCTGCTCTCCCCCGGCGACGCGCTGCTGCTCGGCACCGACCTGGTCAAGGCCGAGGACGTGCTGGTCAGGGCGTACGACGACGCGGCCGGGGTGACGGCCGCGTTCAACAAGAACGTCCTGAGCGTGGTCAACCGCGAGCTGGGCGCCGACTTCGAGCCGGACGCCTTCGACCACGTGGCGCTCTGGGACACGACGAACGAGTGGATCGAGATGCGGCTGCGCTCACGCACCGCGCAGACGGTGAAGGTGCCCGCGCTCGATCTCGCCGTGCACTTCGCGGCGGGCGAGGAACTGCGCACCGAGGTGTCGGCGAAGTTCCGCAAGGACCGGGTGAGCGTGGAACTCGCCGCTGCTGGGCTTGAGTTGGGCGGGTGGTGGACCGACGGTGAGGAACGCTTCGCGCTGTCGCTGAGTCTGGTGCGGTGACGGGGGGCCGGTGTCGGGGGCGAGGCTCCGGACGCCGTTGAGGGCCTCCCAGTCCTCCCAGTCCTCCGAGTCCTCCGAGTCCTCCGGGCCGTTGCCCGGAGGGCTTGGGGGCCATCGCCCCGGGCCCGGGCGGCTACGCCAACTGCTCGGTGATCCGCTGTGAGGCGCGGCGGGCCTCCGTTCCCGGGTCGCCCCCGGAGAGCACCTTCGTCATGTAGTCCTTGATCGGGTTGTCGGCCTCGACTGTGGCCCACAGCGGCGTGTTGGGGGTCGCCCGGCCGTGTGCGGCGCCCGCCGCCATGGCCGCGACCCCCTCCTCGTCCGCGACGGCGGCGGCGAGCTTCGTCTTGTTGGGAACGTAGTTCATGGTGCGGGCGAGGTCGGTGTCCCACTTGGCGCCGGTGAGGGCGGCGACCACGGCGACGGCGCCGTCCCGGTCGGTGGTGTTACGGGGCACGACGAGGTCGGAGCCGCCGGTGAACACCGAGCCCGGCCGGGCGGCGGTCCTGCCCGGCACGGGGAAGAAGCCCAACTTGTCCTTGAGGTCGGGGTTCTTCCCCACGATGGTCTGGGCGAGGCCCGGCACCGCCACGATCTGCGCCACCTTGCCCTCGGCGAACACCTCCGCCTGCGGGGGGTGTTCCTCGTCGGCGTCGACCGGGCCCCGGCCCAGCGCCTGGAGTTGCCGGTAGAAGTCCATGCCGCGCAGCGCGGCTTCACCGTCCAGGGTGCCCTTCCAGCCGCTGTCGGTCTCCGTGGCGAGGTCGCCACCCTCGTCCCAGATGAAGCCGGAGAGCGTGTACCAGTCCTGTCCGGCGAGGTAGATCCCCTGGTTGGCCTCGGAGTTGAGTTTCTCGCTGGCGGCCAGCCACTCGGTCCGGTTGCGGGGCGGTTTGGTGATGCCCGCCTGCTCGAACAGCTCCTTGCGGTAGATGACGACCCGGTTGGCCGCGTACCACGGGATGCCGTACTGGGAGGAGTTGTCCAGCCCCGGTTCGGCCAGGCCGGGCAGCCAGTCCCGCATGCCCCAGTCCCGCATCGACTCCAGCGTCAGGTTGGTCAGCCTGCCGCCCTTGGCGTACTGCGCGACCTGGGTGTTGCCGACCTCGATGACGTCGGGGCCGCCCTCGGAGCGATTCGTGAGCGCGGCCTGCACCTTCGGACCGATACCGGTCCACTCCTGGATGCGGATGTCGAGGCGCAGGTCGCCGTGGGTGCGTTCGAAGTCCTCGGTGAAGCGGTCCAGGAAGTCCTGCGACGCGCTGCCCTTCATCATCCACACGGTGACGGTGTGCCGCCCGCTTCCGCCCGGCGACAGCACGCCGCAGGCGCTGACCAGGAAGGAGGACGCACACACCAGAGCGAGGAGGCGAGGTCTCACGAGGGGTCCTGTTCTTTCCGACGCACAGGGAGGGGGCCCGACGTGGGGGGACGAGCAGGGCTCGCGCGGGTGTGGCTGCGATTTTGGTATGGACCAATGCCTGGGTCAAGTGATGTCCCGCTTGCCGCACTTCTTCATCTCGCGCCGCGTCTCCGCATACGGCACGGTGGAGTGACGCGCGCCACACGCGCGCCCGGAAGTCGTGACGCCCCTTACCCGCGTCACCGGCGCCGCCCGCCGAGAGGAGCCACCCGCATGACCGACCACACCTACCGGGTCACGGAGATCGTCGGCAGCTCGCACGAAGGCGTCGACCAGGCCATCCGCAACGCCATCACCCGCGCCTCGCAGACCGTGCGCAACCTGGACTGGTTCGAGGTGACCCAGGTCAGGGGCCAGATCGAGGACGGGCGGATCGAGCACTACCAGGTCGGCCTGAAGGTCGGCTTCCGGATCGAGGACGCGGACTGACGCGCCTGCGTCCCCCGCTCTCGTCCCTCCCCCCCGTACGTCCCTCTTGGCGCGTCCCTCTTGGTGCGTGGCCGGCCCTCCTGCGGCTCAGGTACGCCCCTCGCTCTCCTGCGCCGTCCTCAACTCGGCGGACGGCGCCGTCCAGCGGGCGCGCAGGACGCGGAACCCCGCCAGTTCGGCGTCCTCGCACACCAGCTCGTCGTCGTCCACGAGGACACGGATCTCCCGGCCGCGGGCGAGCCGCCGCAGGATCTCCAGCTTGGTGCGGCGGGCCGGTCTGCGGTCGCCGTCGCGCCGCATGTGCAGGCGCCCCTCGGGCAGCCCGTGGGCGGCCAGCCAGTCCAGGGTGTCCCGGCGGCACCGCTCGGGCCGCCCGGTGAGGTAGACGATCTCGCACTCCACCGCGCTCCGGCGGGCCAGCTCCACCCCCTGCCCGATCGGCGGATCGTCGGGCGCGGCCGCGAAGAAGGCGTCCCAGTCGCGCGGGCGGCGCTGGAGGAAGCGCTGCCGGTGCGCCGTGTCGGCGAGGGTGTTGTCCAGGTCGAACACGGCGAGCGGCCGTCTGTTGCTGTCCGTCACCCGGACAGCGTAATCGGGCCCTCCTCGGAGCAGGCCAGGGCGCGGACCGCCGCCGTCCGGATGCGGCGGCGCGGCCCGCATCCGATGCTGGGTACATGCCCGGACCACTGCCTGTGATCGTGCACCCGCCCTCCCCGACGGGCGGCCGGCGCGTCCGCGTGAACGGCGAGATCCTGGGGCTGGCCTACAGCGTCGCCGACGTCGCCGAGTTCCTGCGCCGCGCGGGGCTGGACGTCGATCCCGTGGAGGTCTCGGTCTCCCCGCTGATCGACTGGCGCGGGGGCGGCCCGGAGTACTGGGGTCCCGAACCCGACGACACGCGCGCCTGAGCGCCACGGGAACGATCTGCCGAGAAGGAACGGAACAAGTCGTTCAGGTCGTTTCCTTCACCCGCGTCTGCTGGATGGTGGCTCCGCCACCCGCGCCGACGGCGGCCACCACGGCCTGGTGCAGCTCCCGGCTGCGCCGCTCGGAACGGCAGGGCACGGGGCTTCCGGTGAAGGTGAACCATTCGGAGGTGCCGGTGTACCCGACCGTCACGTCGGCGTTGTTGCCGTCCCAGGTGGTGTGGACGGTCAGGTTGCCGGTGACGACCCCCGCCTCGTCGGTCCGTACACCGCCCCGGCCGGTGAAGACCCCGGGGGTGGTCCATGATGCCCAGGCCATGACGTCAACCTTCTTTCCTGCTCCCGCGCTCAGGTCCCGCGTCCTCCCAGACTCGCCCGGCCGACGCCCTGTGTCATAGGGCCACATGGCCTCACCCCACACCATTGGCCCCATGGGCGGCGCTCGGTACGGGGCCGCGGATGACAACCACCGGGCACACCGCGTGCTGAACGAGGTGCTGGCCGACCGACCCGAGCAGCGCCTCGGTGAATCCGCCGTGCCCCCGGTTCCCCACGACCAGCAGTTCCGCCTCCCGGGAGGCCTCGAGCAGCACGGCCGCCGGGTGTCCGCGCTCGACCCGGGGCCGGATCTCGACCGGCCGGTCGGGGCCGAAGGTCTCGTCGAGCGCCTGGCTGAGGATCTTCGCCGCGTTGTCCGCGACATCGAAACCGGCGGCCATGGGGCTGGTGCCGTACCACAGCGGGTACTCCCACGCGGTTACCGCCTCGATCACGGCACCTGTCAGGGCGGCCTGCCGCGCCGCCCAGCGCAGGGCGGCCTTCGACGGCTCGGAGCCGTCGACGCCGACCACGATCCGTGCGGCGGACGCCGTCAGGCCGCTCATGACTCACCTGCCCTGGATCCGTACTCTCAGCTTGTCTCCCGCACCCGCCCCACGCACCCGGGCGACAGGCGGGCCCCGTTGTCAGTGGCGGCTGGAAGACTGCCCGGCATGATCGAAGCAGACCCGAAGGCGAACCTTCTCCGCTATCTGCAAGACGCCCGTGACGCCCTGCTGTGGAAGCTCGAAGGGCTCTCGGAATACGACGTACGCCGCCCTCTGACTCCCACGGGCACCAACCTGCTGGGGCTGGTCAAGCACACCGCCGGTGTGGAACTCGGCTACTTCGGCGACACGTTCGGACGGCCGTTCTTCAAGGAGGATCCGCCGCCCTGGTGGTACACGGAGGACGCCGAGCCCAACGCTGACATGTGGGCCACCGCGGACGAGTCGCGCGAGGAGATCGTCGGGCTCTACCGGCAAGCCTGGGAGCACGCGGACGGGACGATCGCGCAGCTGCCGCTCGACGCGACCGGTCACGTCCCGTGGTGGCCGGAGGAGCGGCGAGAGGTGACCCTGCACCACGTCCTGGTCCGCGTGCTGTCCGATACCCAGCGGCACGCCGGCCACGCCGACATCGTCCGGGAGCTCATCGACGGGACCGTAGGCCTGTCACAGGGCGCCGGCAACATCCCTCCGGGCGATCGCGCATGGTGGGAGACCCACCGACGCCGCCTGGAGCGCAGCGCACGGGAGGCGGGCGAGGGCTGATCCAAGGCTGATCCCGCGCCCAGTTGACCCTCGACCTGGTCGAGGCCTCAGGGTTCGGGGTGTGGAAAGCGAGATGCGCAGTATCGGGGAGATGGCCCGGGACAGCGGACTGGGCGTGAGCGCGCTGCGGTTCTACGACCGGTCCGGGGTGCTGGTCCCCGCCTGGGTGGACCCGGTGAGCGGCTACCGCTGGTACGAGCCCGGTCAGCTCGACGAGGCGCGGTTGCTGGCCCGGCTGCGTCGGGCCGGGATGCCGCTGGCGGACATCCGGCTGGTGCTGGCCGGCTGGTCCAACGCGGACACCGACCTGGTGCGGGGGCTCCTTCAGGCGCACCTGCGCCGTCTCGAACGGGGCCTGTCCGATGCCCGCAGCGAGCTCTCCGCACTTCGAGCCGTACTCGACCACAGGGAGAACCCCATGACTTCGCTCCGCACCGCCACAGTCCGGCTGTCCGTCCCCGCCCCGGAACTGGCCGCCGCGCTGGACGCGGTCCGCTTCGCGGCCAGTACCGATCCGGAACTGCCGATGCTCTGCGGGCTCCTGTTCGACATCGAGGGCGAAGACCTGCGCGCGGTGGCCACCGACCGGTACCGGCTGGCCGCAGCGCGGACCCGGACCACCGGACACGACGCGGGACGGGTGCAGATCATCGTGCCCCTTCCCCTCGCCGACGCGATGCGGGCGCTGTTGGACGGAGAGGAAACCGTGGAACTCACCGTCGACGGCGGCCGCGTGTCATTGGAGGCCGGCGACCGCCAGACGGCCGGCCAGTGCCTGGACCACGACTTTCCCGACTACCGCCGCCTCGTCCACCTGCCCGACCGCCGACGCACCCTCGTCGAAGTCGCCGCTCTCCGGGAGTCCCTGGCGACCGGCCCCGTCCGCACCAGTGAGCCACGGAACCAGGACGGCCCGCCCTGCGCCCTCAGCGTGCTGAAGTTCGCGGACGACGGCACGGTGACCGTCTGCGGCGACGGCGACGAGGACCAGCACCACATCGCCGTCAACCGCGACTTCCTCCACGACGCCCTCACCGCCGGATCCCGCCCCGAACTCCTCCTGGAGTTCACCACCCCCACGGCCCCCCTCGTCATCCGCCGCCCCGACGACGAGCACACGCTCTCACTCCTGATGCCGGTCCGCCTGGAGAACTGATCCGGTCGGTTCGACGGCGGACTTGACCGTCACCCAGTCAGCACCGGCTCCGTGAAAGACTCACTCGTCACGGCCGATCGAGGTCAAGGCTTGGCGTATTTCAGGGGACGGACGTAGAAGTCTCCTCCGAGGGCCCAGAGCCGGGTGTTCTTCATCGTGATCTGCAGCGCGTAGAAGAGACTCGGGTCCAACGAGCGGACGTCCGCACCGCGCCACCGAACCTGGTACCAGCCATCCGGCCCCGGCTCGAGAACGCTTCTGTCTGCCTCGAAGCCGGGTTGGACGGCGGTTCCGTTCTGGTCCATCAGGGCGACGGAGACGGAGCCGCCGTGGTCGATGTCGATGAGGAACCGCACATCATCGCCGAAGAAGTTGAGGCCTTGTGTGGTGACCACGGTGGGCTTCTGGACCTGCCGACCGCCGTAGTAGGCGAACTTGTCCTTCTCGATCCACCCTCGCCCGAGTGCTGTCTGCCGCCAGGACGTGTGCCATCCCTTGCCGCCCATGTAGTAGAACCAGAGGCGGTTGTCCATCTCGATCGGGACGGACGCGAAAATGACGCTGCTGTCGAAGTCACCGCGCGGGTACCGGCCCATGCCCGAGCCGTGCGGGATGAAGGTGCTGTCGTCCGGGGCGACGTTGTTCCATTCGGTGGTGTTGGTGGACCACAGGAGCGAGAGGTCTACCGTGTCGTAGTCCGGAAGCGTCTTGTCACCATCGGTGTAGACAGAGCCGAGGCCCAGGTACAGACCCTGGCCGTACTCCCACGAAGGCATCGAGTACACCTGGGACTCGAAGCCGTTGCCGCGGTGCACCTCGACCGGCTTCGACCAGTTGACGAAGTCGGTGCTCCGCGACATGGCCACCACGCGGACGTTGCTGTCCCACAGGCGGGTGATGAGCACGTACTCCCCGCTTACGCTGTCCTTGAACACGCGGTTGTGGCAGTCCGCCCCCGGAGAGGGGCTGTTGGCCGGCCAGGGCCGCAGCGGCGTGAAATGGATGCCGTCGGAGGAGAACGCGACGGACAGCTTGGACGCGAGGGTGATCAGCTTGTACCGGCGGGACGGATCGGGGTCTTCAGGGTCGTAGAGGACCGAAGTCCCCTGGACTCCCTTCAGCAGGATGTTGTTCGCCGTGCTGCCGTTGAAGTCGACGAGTCCCAGATCGGGCTTGGTCCAGTGGATTCCGTCTGCCGACTCGGCGTAGTTACAGCCGGTCACCCGGTTCGCAGTGGAGTACGTCTTTCCGATCCGCTGGTCGACGGGTGTGCTCGACGACGACGGGTCCACCAGGAAGAGCGTGTAGTAGCAGCGGAACTTCCGGTGTTCGGGATCCCAGAAGACATTCGGGTAGCCGTTGTCGAAACGTGGCTCCCAGGGCAGCGCCGGATGCTCGTACAGGCCCTCGCCGAACAGCGGGTTGTGCGCCGTGTCCTTGGTGAAACTCCCCATGCCCACCTGACAGTTCGACATCAGATGGCCGTTCCACAAGCCGGTGTCGAAGGCGAAGTACTTGTGTTTGCCACTGGTGGGGTCGATGGCCGGAGGTGTGGCTGCCGAGCGGGCCGTGGCGGCGAACGCCGAGGACGTCGTTGCCGCCAGTGAGGCGCCGGCGGCAACGCCCATGCCTCCGATCAGGGCCGCCCTGCGGGAAAAGCTGCTGTCGTGCGCGTTGCCCATCAGTCGTCGCTCCTTCGAAGCACTCCACTGCTGGACATAGGACGTCTGATGTCCGATGTCTCGCAGAGAAGCTAAGACCACGCCGATGCCCTGTCAATGAGCGCGGATGCGTCGGCCTCACTGACGAGCGCCGCCAGTCCTTGCGGTCGGTATGCCGGCGCAGCCGGTGGCACCGACGGGCGAGGGGCAGCGCGAAGGCGGATCCGACGTGGATCATCGGCTCCGCACAACGAGGGCAGAGCAGGGTGGCCCGGGAGCGGGAACGGGCCATCGCGATGTACGCGAAGCCGCCGAGCGCGGTGCGGGACCGACTGGACCTCACCCGTCCGCCGGCGCGCACGCTGACCAGGACCGGGGCGGGCGCCTGAACCCGCATCCGACACCCCGTCACCAGTGGTCGGGTACAGCGCCTTCCCGTGATGCTCGTTGCGGTGTCGCCTACCACGGCGGAACGTGACTGCTACCGAGATCGCCTCGACCCATTCCGGGTGATTGATCAACGGGTTCCGAACGTTGCCTGCCGGAACACTGGTTCAGCGGCCCAGGCGATGATGTCTCCCGAGCAAGGCCACAACGGCCGTGTCACCCATGGGATATCGGTGACACGGCCGCGTCTGACGTCGGATCAGTGCCTGTGCATCGGTGTCGCCTTGGCGTCCGCGCACGTCACCGTGATCGCGCCGCTGAGCTTCAGCTCCGCGCCCTGCCCGTCCCGTGGTCCGGCGAGCCGCACAGCCCGGACGACGGCGGCGAGAACATGACCGGCGGCATGGTCGGCGTCTACTACGGCAGTGCGGACGGCCCCGCCGGCCGGGAGGGGCCGGGCACCCCTCCCGTGTGGTGGACCCAGAACTCGGCGGGCGTGCCGGGCACGAACGAGCGGGGCGACGGCTTCGGCACCGACCTCTCCGTCGGCGACAGCAACGGCGACGGATACGCGGACGTGGCGATCGGTGTCGCGGGCGAGGACATCGGCGCCGTCGCCGACGCGGGCGCCATCACGGTCCTGCGTGGCTCGGCCAAGGGTCTGACGTCCACCGGCGCACTGTCCGTGAACCAAGGCACCAAGAACGTCCCGGGCACCGTCGAGAAGGGCGACAAGTTCGGCGGCCAGGTCTCCTTCACCGACCCGAACGACGACGGCCGCTTCGGCCTGCTCGTCTCGGCACCCGGTGAGAACACGAACGACGGCTACGTCTGGGTGTTCTCCGCGGGCCGCTCAGGCCTGACCACCTCCGGCTCCTGGAGCTACAGCCTGAAGGCGTTCGGCGGCCTGCGGACGGACGCGCTGTACGGGGCGGCGATCGACGACTAGACGGTACGGCTGTCGTGGAGCGACGACACCGCGTGCCCCGGCCGCGCGGCCGGGGCACGCGGTGCTTCGTTACGAGCGATGTCGGCCTCCGCGCGCAGGGCGTGGCCGATCCACCGCATCCGCACCTGCCCCACGCCCCGCACGCCCTCCATGGCACCCAGAGCTTCCTCGGCGCGCGCCACGAGCTGCGGGGCGCCCCGGACCGATGGGCTGCGATCGTGGCGCTCGCGGTCGGGTAGGTTCCGTCCGGGTCTCCGGGCGGGACGATCGGGGTGCTGGAAAGGCTCATGCTTCTATGCACAGCCAGGTCTCGCCCGTGCGGAGCCAAAGAATTCCGTCGCGACCCTGGCCGCAGCGCAGGACGACGCGTCCGGGTACGTCGAGCCTGCGGCGGTCGGTCACCGTCCAGGTGCTGCCGTCAAACTCGGCGCGGGTGAGTTCGACGGTCCGCCGGTTGTGGTCACGGCGGGTCAGCACGGCCCGGTTGTCGCGGACCGCGAAGCCGTCCGGATCGGGGACGGGGCTGGGGTAGCTGATCACTTCGCCGGTGGACGGGGTGATCCGGGTCAGGAAGGTGCCAGGTCCGCCGCCGGCGTACCAGACCAGCCACACTCGGTCGCCCTCCGTCGCTGCCGTGCAGCCTTCCAACGGGTAGGCGGGCAGCCGATCCCCCGGGGCCCATGTCGCATGGCCTTCGGGGTCCCAGCCCGCGAGACCGGAGCCGGACTCGGGATGACCGCCATAGATGCCTTCGTCCCCGTAGGCCGTCCAGATCCCTCCGTGGCGGTCGGTGATCAGAGCGGGGATGTCGTCGCCGATGCAGAACTCGCTCTCGGCTGCCCCCGATGCGGAGAACACCATGCTTGCCGGGCAGCAACCTCCGGACAACATCCCCTCGCCCGGCATGGCCGGCCTGCCCCTGCTCACTGTGGCCGACCTGCTCAGGGACGGTGCCCCCGGCGGGCGTATCCCCGAAGGCTCGGCCCATGCCGTGGCCGAGGAGGGTGACGTGGTGGTCGCCGGAGTGATCAGGGCCTTCAGGGCATGGGTGCACCAAGGTCCACCGACGGCACTGGGCCCGCAGCTGTACGCGGTACGGGTGGACCCGGAGAAACTGGACGCCCACTTCCTGGCCGGCTGCCTGCGCGCCCCCACCAACGGACGCCAGGCCGGCACCCACGCCTCCAGCTCGTCCCGGGTGGACATCCGGCGCCTGCAGGCACTGCCCCTGCCCCTGGCGGAGCAGGCGGCCTACGCCATGGCCTTCCGTCGCCTCACCGACTTCGAGGGCCTTCTCACGCGCGCCGAGGACCTGGGGCGCCGGCTGGTGAGCGACGTGCGCGACAGGCTCGCCTCGGGCGGGCTGGGCTGCTGACAACGCCGCTCGCACAGAATGGCGGTGGGTGGACGTCGATGTTTGATCTGTGGCGGCGGCTACGGATTCGCCGCTCCGGCCCAGGTGAGCTTGAGCGTGCCGCGGTCCCCGTCCTGCTGCTCCACCAGCCCGGTCCATCACAGTGAGGGCAGGGCCTCGCGGACCTGGACCGCATCGAGGTCCGGGGCCGCGTTGGATTCCGGCGCCGCTTCGGGATCCGGGTGGTCGCACAGGCCCAGTTCCCGCAACAGACGTTGCTGGAGCGGTGGCAGATGTCCAGTGGGAACAATCATGGTTTCAGTACGGGGCTCCATTACCCGGGCTCCCCTTCTCTGGTGGCGCGCGGGCCAGGGGCAGGGCTGAAACCGACCTGCCGTTGTCCGCCGTCCACGGCTATTCGCGGCCGCCGGCCCTTCAAACCCGCCCACATGGGCGCCCAACTGCTAGCGTCCGCCTGCGTGAGTGACAGTGTGTATGTGGGGAACGCGGGCAAGGACGCGGCGCTGGATCGGGGGTGGCTGCTCGGGCACTTCAAGGGTGTCGGTGATCCGCGTCGCAGTCAGGCCGTGGAGATCAAGTGGGGGGTCCATCGTCGTGGCGACGAACGATTGCGGTGGGTGGAGGGGGAGGAACGTACGGCTCTGCTGGTGCTCATCAGTGGGCGCTTCCGGGTGGAACTCCCGGGCCGCAGCGTTCTCCTGAAGGAGCAGGGGGACTACGTCGTGTGGGGGCGCGGAGTGGACCACTCGTGGTGCGCGGAGGAGGAGTCGGTGGTGCTGACCGTTCGGTGGCCGTCCGTGCCCGGCTACGCGGTGGAAGAGACGGTGCCGCCCGGGCGCCGGTAGACACGGTTGTGGCGGGAGGTGTGCGTCTTGTTCGGGCCGCGCCCGGCACCTCGGGGTGATCACAGTGCGATGGACTGGTACTCCGTGTAGGCGCTCAGGCCCGCCGGGCCGAACTCGCGGCCGACGCCGCTGGCCTTGAAGCCGCCGAACGGTGCGCGCATGTCGCGGGAGGCGCCGTTGACGCCGAAGGTGCCGGTGCGGATGCGGCGGGCGACTTCGAGGCCGTGCTCCGGGTCGGCGGTCCACACGCCGCCGTCGAGCCCGTAGGCGGAGTCGTTGGCGATGGCGACGACCTCGTCCTCGGTGTCGTACGGGATGACCGCAAGGGCCGGGCCCTCGCGGGCCGCCGCCACGGCACGGTCGACGTCGGCGAAGGACGCCTCGGGCACGACGCCCACCAGGGACTGGTCGTGCGGGCAGCGGACTTCCAGGACGTCGGAGGTGGCGGCGGCGGTCCAGGCGCCGCCCACCAGCAACTTGTCGAACGTGATCACGGTGTCCTCCCTGATCCGTACGGAGCCGGTCCGGCCGAATTAGCCGAACGGCGTTCTCTTAACTCTTCTCCGACCGTAACAGAATCCCGTTCTCTTAACCGGGGCGGTCGATATCCTGACCGCAGGGACACCGCGAGCGAAGAGAGGGTCATGAGCGAGTCGAAGCAGGGGTTCATCCGCGCGCGCAGCCCCGAGAACCGGGAGTTGCGCAGGCAGTCGATCCTGGACGCGGCCGAGCATCTGCTGAAGAAGTCGCAGGTCGCGGACATCACCCTGCGCGACATCGGCCGGCAGGTGGGGATCGCCACCTCGAACGTGCTGCGGTACTTCGAGAACCGCGAGGCGGTCTTCCTGGAGCTCCTCAACCGGGACTACGGCGCGTGGCTGGAGGCGCTCCCGGCCGAGCTGGGGCCCGCCTACGCGGGCGGCACCGGGCCGGCAGCGCGGGTGCGCGCGTTCGCCGAGGCCTACGCCGCCTCACTCGCCGCCCGGCCGGCGATGTGCGAGCTGGCGAGCGTGCTGGCCAGCGTGCTGGAACGCACGGTCTCGGCGGAGACGGTCCGCGCCTACAAGCGCCAGGCACTGGCCAACAACGACCGGCTCGCGGGCATCATCCACGCCCGCCTCCCCGAACTGGACGAGGCGGCCGCGAAGGAACTGGCCTCGGCGACCATCGTGCTCATCGCCGGCCTGTGGCCGTTCGCCCACCCCGGACCCACCGTCGTCGCGGCCGTCGAGGACCCCGCGCTCCTGGCCGCGCATGTCGACTTCCCCGCCCGCTACGGCCGCATGATCGAGCTGCTCACCACCTCACTACCGGGCCCCGCCACCCCTGAGTGACGGCCCATCCGCCGGGCCCGGTGGCCGGCAGGACCGCTCGCGTAGAATTTCAGGGTTTGCCCCTTCCCGCCCGCACCCCCGTACGGAGCCCTTCCATGCACAGCCCGCACGACCCGTACGTCCGCGTCCGTGGTGCTCGTGAGCACAACCTCCAGGGGGTGGACGTGGATGTTCCGCGGGACGCGCTGGTGGTGTTCACGGGGGTGTCGGGGTCGGGGAAGTCTTCGCTGGCGTTCGGGACGATCTACGCGGAGGCCCAGCGGCGGTACTTCGAGTCGGTGGCGCCCTACGCGCGGCGATTGATCCACCAGGTGGGGGCGCCGAAGGTCGGGGAGATCTCCGGGCTGCCGCCGGCCGTGTCGCTGGAGCAGCGGCGGGCGGCGCCGACGTCGCGGTCCTCGGTGGGCACCGTCACCAACCTGTCGAACTCGCTGCGGATGCTGTTCTCCCGGGCCGGGGACTATCCGCCGGGGGCCGAGCGGCTGGACTCGGACGCGTTCTCGCCGAACACGGCGGCCGGGGCCTGTCCCCAGTGCCACGGTCTCGGGCAGGTGCACCGCACGGAGGAGGCGCTGCTGGTGCCCGACCCCTCGCTGTCGATCCGTGAGGGCGCGATCGCCGCCTGGCCGGGTGCCTGGCAGGGCAAGAACCTGCGGGACATCCTCGACGCGCTGGGGTACGACGTGGACCGGCCGTGGCGTGAACTGCCCGCCGGAGAGCGGGAGTGGATCCTGTTCACCGACGAGCAGCCGGTGGTGACCGTGCACCCGGTGCGGGACGCCGAGCGGATCCAACGGCCGTACCAGGGCACGTACATGAGCGCCCGGCGGTATGTGATGAAGACGTTCGCCGATTCGAAGAGCTCGACCTTGCGGGCCAAGGCCGAGCGTTTCCTCACCGCCGCCCCCTGTCCGGCCTGCGGCGGCAGCAGGCTGCGGCCCGAGGCGCTGGCCGTGACCTTCGCGGGGCGCACCATCGCCGAGCTGGCCGCACTGCCGCTGACCGAACTCGCGGAGCACCTGCGGGGCACCTCCGAGCCCGCGCGGGTACTCACCGCGGACCTGAAGTCCCGTATCGCGCCCGTCGTCGAACTGGGCCTGGGCTATCTCAGCCTCGACCGGGCGGCGCCCACGCTGTCGGCGGGCGAGCTACAGCGGCTGCGGCTCGCCACACAGCTGCGGTCGGGGCTGTTCGGGGTGGTGTACGTGCTCGACGAGCCGTCGGCGGGGCTGCACCCGGCGGACACCGAGGCCCTGCTCACGGTCCTGCAACGGCTCAAGGCGGCCGGCAACTCGGTGTTCGTGGTGGAGCACCACCTCGACGTGGTGCGCGGTGCCGACTGGGTCGTCGACGTCGGTCCGCGGGCCGGGGAGCACGGCGGGCGGGTGCTGCACAGCGGGCCGGTCGCCGAGCTGGCGGGGGTCGCGGAGTCGGCGACGGGCCGGTTCCTGTTCGACGGCTTCCCTGGGCCGGTACGGGAAGTGCGGCGTGCACGCGGGCAGTTGACGGTGGGGCCGGTCACCCGGCACAACCTGCGCGCGGTGACGGCGGAGTTCCCGCTCGGCGCGTTCACCGCGGTCACCGGGGTGTCGGGGTCCGGGAAGTCCACGCTCATCGGTGAGATCACGGAGGAGCAGTCCGGTGTCGGACGGCTGGTCCGCGTCGACCAGAAGCCGATCGGGCGCACTCCGCGCTCCAACCTGGCCACCTACACGGGGCTGTTCGACGTCGTACGGAAGGTGTTCGCGGACACCGACGAGGCGCGGACGCGCGGTTACGGGGTCGGGCGGTTCTCCTTCAACGTCGCGGGAGGCCGGTGCGAGACCTGCCAGGGCGAGGGATTCGTCAGCGTGGAGCTGCTGTTCCTGCCGAGTACGTACGCTCCTTGCCCGGACTGCGGCGGGGCCCGCTACAACCCCGAGACACTTCAAGTGACCTACCGCGGACGGAACATCGGCCAGGTGCTGGACCTGACGGTGGAGAGCGCGGCGGAGTTCTTCGCCGACACGCCGGCCGTGGCCCGCAGTCTCGGCACCCTCCTCGACGTCGGCCTCGGCTATCTGCGACTCGGTCAGCCCGCCACCGAACTGTCCGGCGGTGAGGCGCAGCGCATCAAGCTCGCGAGCGAGCTGCAGCGCGGCCGCCGCGGCCACACCCTCTACCTCCTCGACGAGCCGACGACCGGACTGCATCCGGCCGATGTCGAAGTGCTCATGCGGCAGTTGCACGGACTGGTCGACGCCGGGCACACCGTGATCGTCGTCGAGCACGACATGTCCGTCGTGGCCGGCGCCGACTGGGTCGTCGACCTCGGCCCGGGCGGCGGCGACGCGGGCGGCCGGATCGTGGCGGCGGGACCGCCGGCTGAGGTCGCGCGGGCGGCGGGGAGCGCCACGGCTCCTTATCTGGCGCGGGCCGTACGGCGGGGCGTCTAGTGCTCCGACCGGAAAGGTTTTCTACGGCTACCACATGGGCGTGCCCCTGGCCGCGAAGGCGGACACGTCCGGGAACCGGATACCGCGCCAGTCCCGCGACATGGCCGACTACACGCCCGGGGTGCTGATCGACCGGACCGACGGCGTCCGCCCGCCGGCCGCGAGCCTGCTCCAGCCCGGCGACCTCGTGCTGTTCAACGCCGACTCCGGGGACGACGGGGACCCGCGGACCGTCACGGTCGACCATGTGGGGATCTACCCGGACGGGACGCGGCCGGCCAGCGGCGCTTCCTGTCCAGCCGCAAGACGGTCAACGGGCCCACCATGGCCGACCTGGCCGGCGCCTCACTGCTCGACGGCACGGGCCTCTACGCCGAGTCCCTGCACACCGTGCGCCGCGTCTGAGCCGGCACATGGGGCCGGGGCGGCCGGGCGGCCGCCCCGGCGGGGGCGTGACCCGCGAGGGCGTGACCCGTGGAAGCCTCACCCACGGAGGCGTGACCCACAGAGGCCTGCCCCACGGAAGCGTGACCCGCGGAAGCGGGCCCAGCGGGCGCATGACCGCACGTCGCGTTCGAGTGCGGGTCGGCACCATCGTGGCAACCCTCGGGCAGGTCCTGCTGGGCCGCGCGGGCCAGCGTGCGGCGGTCCGGGCAGGTGCCTGGAGGAAGCACGGGGCGCACGTCGACCTCGGCGACCAGGCCGCGTGCCGTCGCCACCCGCCACAGGGACGCGAGCAGGGAGTCGTCGCCGACGAAGGCAGGGGCCGTGCTGGCCGCTCCCCCGGCGTGGCCCAGGTAGCGGATGCGGACCGGCTGGACGGGCACCCCGGCGTCGAGGGCGGCCTGGAAAACGGCTCGGTGGAAGGCGCCCTGGGCGCGGCCGCACCAGGTGCTGCCCTCCGGGAAGGCGGCGACCGCGGCGCCGGCGCGCAGTTCCCCGGCGATGTGCGCCACCGTCGCGGGCAGGGCGCGCAGGCGGTCCCGTTCGATGAACAGGGCGCCGCCGCGCGCGGCGAGCGCGCCGGCCACCGGCCACGCGCGGATCTCCGTCTTGGCGAGCATCCGGGCCGGACGGACGGCGGCCAGCAGCGGGATGTCCAGCCAGGAGATGTGGTTGGCGACCAGCAGGAGGCCGCCGGTGGGCGGGGCCGTGCCGGTGATCCGGACCCGCACCCCCGAGGCCCTGACGACCGCCCGGCACCAGCACCGGACCCAGCCGGCGGGGATCTGCGCGCCGAGCGGCGACAGCACGACCCCGGCGAGTACGAGGATCGCGACCAGCGTCAGCCGCAGCACGGCGCGCGGTACGGCCGCCCCCGCGGACCCCGTCGTCTCCACGCATGCCCTCGGGGTGCAGGGCGCGCTGGGCAGCCAGAGGCTCATCAGGCCGGCACGAGGGAGAGGAAGTGCCGCAGGTAGCGCGGGCTGACCCGGCGCATCGACAGCAGGACGTAGAGGTCGGCGACCCCGAAGTCGGGGTCGTGCGCGGGCGCGCCGCAGACCTGGGCGCCGAGCCGCAGGTAGCCGCGCAGGAGGGCGGGCAGTTCGGTGCGGGGCGCGGCCGGGAGGTCGGTCCGCGGGATCCACGGCAGCAGCGGGCGCACCCGCTGTTCCTCCGGTGCCAGGTTCTTCTCGCGCACCCGCTCCCAGGTGGCGGAGGCGAGGGCGCCGCCGTCGGCGAGCGGTATCGAGCAGCAGCCCGCCAGCCACTCGTGCCCGCGGTCCACCATGTAGCGGGCCAGCCCGGCCCAGATCAGCCCGATCACCGCGCCGTCGCGGTGATCGGGGTGCACGCAGGAGCGGCCCACCTCCACCAGGCCGGGACGGATCGGGGCCAGCGCGGTGAGGTCGAACTCGCTCTCCGCGTACAGCCGTCCGGCGATCGCGGCCCGCTCCGGCGGCAGCAGCCGGTAGGTGCCCACGACCTGCCCGGTCGTCGTGTCGCGCACCAGCAGGTGGTCGCAGTAGGCGTCGAAGGGGTCGACGTCGTACCCCGGCTGCGGGGTGGACAGCAGGGCGCCCATCTCCCCGGCGAAGACGTCGTACCGCAGCCGCTGCGCGGCCCGCACGTCCGCCTCGTCACGGGCGAGGGCGACGGTGTAGCGGGTGGGCGGCGCGGGCTGCGGGGGGCTTTCGAGCGTGGAGACGCCGGTCATGTTCTCTCCTGGTCGTGGACCCGGTACGGAAGAGGGACGGCGGACCGGCGGTGCGGTCCGTCGTCCCTGTTCTTCCGATGCCGGTTGGCGTCCGCGTGACCTGTGCCGGGAGAACGGATGTGGGGATGTTGAACGGTGCGGGCGGCGCCGCGTCCGGCCGGCCCGCCTGACGCTCCCCTCGGCGTCGAGGACCCGTTCGGGGACCGGGCCGCCCGCCCGTGGCCGGGTCCTCGTGGAGAAAACCGAGGCGGGGCCGGGGATGAGCACCACTCCCGGCCCCGCCCGTCCGCCCCCTCGGCGAACGTTCTGTATGGGCTACCGCTTGGACGCCTTGCGGGTCGCGCGCAGCCACTCCTTGTTCATGCTGGTGATCGACACGAGGGGGATGCCCTTGGGGCAGGCGGTGGCGCACTCCCCGGTCAGGGTGCAGCCGCCGAAGCCCTCCTCGTCCATGCGGGCCACCATGTCCAGGACGCGGGTCTCGCGCTCGGGGGCGCCCTGCGGCAGCACGTTGAGGTGGTTGATCTTGGCGGAGGTGAACAGCATCGCCGCGCCGTTCGGGCAGGCGGCGACGCAGGCGCCGCAGCCGATGCACTCGGCGTGCTCGAAGGCGAAGTCGGCGTCGGGCTTGGGTACGGGGGTGGCGTGGGCCTCGGGCGCGGAGCCGGTGGGGGCGGTGACGTAGCCGCCGGCCTGGATGATCCGGTCGAAGGCCGAGCGGTCCACGACCAGGTCCTTCACCACCGGGAAGGCGGCGGCGCGCCACGGCTCGATGTCGATCGTGTCGCCGTCCTCGAAGGACCGCATGTGCAGTTGGCAGGTGGTGGTGCGCTCGGGGCCGTGCGCGTCGCCGTTGATGACCAGGCTGCACGCGCCGCAGATGCCCTCGCGGCAGTCGTGGTCGAAGGCGACCGGGTCCTCGCCGGAGAGGATGAGCCGTTCGTTGAGGACGTCCAGCATCTCCAGGAAGGACATGTCGGGCGAGATGCCGTCCACCTCGTAGGTGGACATGGCGCCGTCGGCGTCGGCGTTCTTCTGCCGCCAGACGCGCAGGGTGAGCTTCATGCGTAGCTCCGCTGGGTGGGGTGGACGTACTCGAAGACCAGGTCTTCCTTGTGCAGGGTGGGGGCCTCGCCCGTGCCTGTGAACTCCCAGGCCGCCGCGTAGGTGAACTGCTCGTCCCTGCGGGCCGCTTCGCCGTCGGGGGTCTGGGACTCCTCGCGGAAGTGGCCGCCGCAGGACTCGGCGCGGTGCAGTGCGTCGAGGCACATGAGCTCGGCGAGCTCCAGGTAGTCGACGATGCGGTTGGCCTTCTCCAGGGACTGGTTGAACTCCTCGCCGGTGCCGGGCACCTTGATGCGCCGCCAGAACTCCTCGCGGATCTGCGGGATGCGGTCCAGCGCCTTGCGCAGGCCCGCCTCGGTGCGGGCCAAGCCGCAGAACTCCCACATCAGTTCGCCGACTTCGCGGTGGAAGGAGTCGGGGGTGCGGTCGCCGTCGACGGACAGGAGCAGGTTGAGGCGGTCCTCGGTCTCCGCGACGGCCTCCTGGACCGCGGGGTGGTCCTCGGTGACGGCCTCCTGGTGCGGGTTGCGGGCCAGGTAGTCGTTGATCGTGGCCGGGAGGACGAAGTAGCCGTCGGCCAGGCCCTGCATCAGTGCGGAGGCGCCGAGGCGGTTGGCGCCGTGGTCGGAGAAGTTGGCCTCGCCGACCGCGAACAGGCCGGGGACGGTGGTCTGGAGGTCGTAGTCGACCCACAGGCCGCCCATCGTGTAGTGCACGGCGGGGTAGATCCGCATCGGCACCTCGTACGGGTTCTCCGCGGTGATCCGCTCGTACATGTCGAAGAGGTTGCCGTACTTCTCCTCGACCCTCTTCCGGCCCATCCGCCGGATCGCGTCGGCGAAGTCCAGGTAGACGCCCTGGCCGCCGGGGCCGACGCCGCGGCCCTCGTCGCAGACGTTCTTCGCGGCGCGGGAGGCGATGTCACGCGGGACGAGGTTGCCGAAGGAGGGGTAGATGCGCTCCAGGTAGTAGTCGCGCTCGTCCTCGGGGATCTCGTTCGGCGGGCGGTTGTCGCCCTTGGACTTCGGGACCCAGATGCGGCCGTCGTTGCGCAGCGACTCGCTCATCAGGGTGAGCTTGGACTGGTGGTCGCCGGTGCGCGGGATGCAGGTGGGGTGGATCTGGGTGAAGCAGGGGTTGGCGAAGTAGGCGCCGCGCCGGTGCGCCCGCCAGATGGCGGTCGCGTTGGAGTTCATGGCGTTGGTCGACAGGTAGAAGACGTTGCCGTAGCCGCCGGAGGCGAGGACGACGGCGTCCGCGAAGTACGTGTCGGTCTTCCCGGTGATCAGGTCGCGGGCGACGATGCCGCGGGCCCGGCCGTCGACGACGATCAGGTCGAGCATCTCGGTGCGCGGGTGCATCTCGACGTTGCCGGCGGCGATCTGCCGGGACAGCGCCTGGTAGGCGCCGAGCAGGAGCTGCTGGCCCGTCTGGCCGCGGGCGTAGAAGGTGCGGGAGACCTGGACGCCGCCGAAGGAGCGGGTATCGAGCAGGCCGCCGTACTCGCGGGCGAACGGCACGCCCTGGGCCACGCACTGATCGATGATCTCCACCGAGATCTGCGCGAGGCGGTGCACGTTGGACTCGCGGGCGCGGAAGTCGCCGCCCTTGACGGTGTCGTAGAACAGGCGGTGGACGGAGTCGCCGTCGTTGCGGTAGTTCTTCGCCGCGTTGATGCCGCCCTGCGCGGCGATGGAGTGGGCGCGGCGCGGCGAGTCCTGGTAGCAGAACTGGACGACGTGGTAGCCCTGTTCGGCCAGGGTGGCGCCGGCCGAGCCGCCCGCGAGGCCGGTGCCGACCACGATGACCGTGTGCTTGCGCCGGTTGGCGGGGTTGACCAGCTTGGCCTCGAAGCGGCGCTTGTCCCAGCGCTCGTTGATCGGGCCGGACGGGGCCTTGGTGTCGGCGACCGGCGCACCGGTCGCGTAGTCGGCGTAGGAGGTCATGTCAGCTCACCACTCCGGTCATGACGCCCACCGGGACGGCGATGAAGCCGACCGTGAGCAGCAGTGCGAGAACGTTGGCGGCGGTCTTCAGGGCACGGTCGCGGGTGCGGCTGCCGACGCCGAGGGTCTGGGCGGCGCTCCAGAAGCCGTGCCGGATGTGCAGGCCGAGCGCCAGCATGGCGACGATGTAGATGACGTTGCCGTACCAGGTGGAGAAGGTGTCCACGACGTTCTGGTACGGGTGGCCCGGCTGGAATCCACCGGAGTGCACGGTGCCGGTGGTCAGGTCGAGGATGTGCCAGACGATGAACAGGCCGAGGATGATCCCGCCCCAGCGCATGGTGCGGGTGGCGTAACTGGCCCGGGGCCTGGTGTGCACGTACTTGCTGGGCCGCGCCTTGATGTCGCGGCGGCTGAGCTGGTAGGCGGAGACGGCGTGGGCGACGACGGCGGCCACGAGCACCACACGGACCAGCCAGAGCGTCCACTCGTAGTGCATGAACGGCTCGCCGAGTGTGCGCAGCCAGTGGGCGTAGTGGTTGAACTCGGCCGCCCCGAAGTAGATCTTCAGGTTTCCGATCATGTGGACGACCAGGTACAGCAGCATGATCAGGCCGCTGACCGCCATCACGGTCTTCTTGCCGACGGTCGAGCCCCACACGGTGCGTGCCATGGACGGCCGTCGGTCCGTCCGCGTTGCCAGTGCCATGTCTCAGGACGCTAGGGCCGAAGGACCCCATCGGTCCAAGACATGGTCCGGCTCGTTTCGATAGGGATTGGCTATGCTGGTCTGGTGCAGTTCCAGCAGCTCCAGTACTTCGTGGCGGTCGCCGAGACCCGGCACTTCACCCGGGCGGCCGATCTGGTCCATGTCGCCCAGCCGTCACTCTCGCAGCAGATCAAGGCGCTGGAGCGGGAGTTGGGCGCGGATCTGTTCCTGCGGGCGCGGGGCAACATCACGCTCACCGACGCCGGTGAGGCACTGCTGCCGCTGGCCCGGCGCATCCTCGCCGACGCCGACACGGCACGGCAGGAGGTGCAGGAACTGGTGCAGCTGCGCCGGGGCCGGGTGCGGCTCGGCGCCACCCCGAGCCTGTGCACCGGCCTGCTGCCGGACGTGCTGCGCGCCTTCCACGACCGCTACCCCGGCATCCGGCTGCTGGTCGAGGAGGGCGGTTCCCACGACCTGGTACGGGAGCTGGCCCGCGGCGCCCTGGACCTGGCGCTGGTCGTGCTCCCACTGCCCACCCCCTCCCCCGCCCTGACCACGGTGGAGCTGCTGCGCGAGGACCTGGTGGTGGTCTCCTCGCCGGAGGCGCCGGCGCCCGGTGGCCCGGGGCGGCGCTCGGTCGGCATCGCGGATCTCGAGGGTGAGCGTCTGGTGATGTTCCGGCACGGCTACGACCTGCGGGAGCTGACGGTCGCCGCGTGCCGCGCCGAGGGCTTCGAGCCGGACCTCGCCGTCGAGGGCGGGGAGATGGACGCGGTGCTGGGTTTCGTACGGGCGGGGCTGGGAGTGGCCGTCGTCCCGCGCATGGTCGCGACGCGTGCCGGCCACGGCCTGCGGGTCACCCCGCTCGCCCGGCCCGGACTGCACCGCACGATCGCACTGGCCCACCGCAGCGACGTGGCTCCGCCGAGGGCCGCGAGGGAACTTCAGCGGATGCTGCTGGAGCGATGACCGTTGAGCGCACCTCGCGCTTCCAGACCTGCACTTGATTCCTCGTCAGCCTGACGGGGGATCGTCTTGACTTAGCGTCAACTACCATGCGTCAGAGGCGGTTTCCACGGCCAGCCGAGCGCGCAGGCCGTCGACCAGCGCCGCGAGTGCGACCTCGAAGGCCAGGTCAGCGGCGGGCCGTCCCCGCGCGGCCGAGACCTCGTCCCGGGCGTGCACCGCGGCGGTGAACCTGGGCACCTGGGGCGAGTCAGGCCCCGGGTCGAACATCGCGGCCGGTGCCACCAGGTCCAGCGCCGAACCCAGGATGAACGACTCCACACCGACCATCACGGGGATGACCGAAGCGGTCGGCCATCCGCCGCGCTCCAGCCCGCCCACCACCGACTCGTACATCCTCAGGGTGCGGTGCGCACCGGACACCGGCATGGTGGCCAGGAGCGAGATGGTCTGCGGATGCGCCGCGAACGCCGCCCGGTAGAGCCGGGCCCAGCTCACCAGGGCCTCGTCCCAGGGCAGGGTGTCGAAGACCTTCGCGTCGATCGGGTCGGCCACCAGCTCGCGCACTCCGGCCAGGATGTCGTCCTTGCCCTTGACGTGGTTGTAGAGCGACGAGGGCCGGACCCGGAGCCGCCGGGCCAGCAGGGCGATGGAGAACCCCTCGGCGCCGACCTCGTCGATCAGGTCCAGCGCGCCGCGCACGATCACCTCGCGATCGAGTACGGGCGTGCTCGGCCGTCCCGACCTTCGTGTCCCGGCGCTCATCCGGTGTCCCCGCCCCTCTTCCCAAGCGTCGTCGCGTGAGTCTAACCTGCGTCCACTAAAACGAACGGCATTCGCTTTGGGAGTACGTATGCCCCTCACCGTCTTCCGCAACGGCACCGTGTGGACCGGTCTGCCCGTACCGGCCGACTCCGGGCAGTCGCCGACCGCGCTGGCCGTGCGGGACGGCCGCGTCGAGGCCGTCGGCGCCGCGGCCGAGGCGCTCGCCGGCGACGCCGACGAGCTGCTGGACCTCGGCGGGGGTCTGCTCATGCCCGCGTTCGGAGACGGTCACTGCCACCCCGACCAGGGCGGATTCGAAGCGCTCGGACCGCGGATCAGGCCCTGTACCAGCGTGGACGAGCTGGTCGCGGAGGTCGGCCGGTACGCCGCCGAGCACCCCGAGGCGGACTGGATACTCGGCGGGAGCTACGACTCCACGCTCGCCCCCGACGGCCTCTTCGACGCCCGCTGGCTGGACGCCGTCGTACCCGACCGCCCGGTCGCCCTGCGGGCCTGGGACTACCACACGCTGTGGTGCAACACCGAGGCCATGCGCCGGGCCGGCCTCGACGGCTCCACCGAGGACAGCGAGCGCGGCCGGTTCGTACGCCGCCCCGACCGCAGCCTGATGGGCACCATGGTCGAGTGGGACGCGGTCGACGCGGTCCTCGGCGCCGCACCCGCGCGCACCCTGGACGAACGCGTACGGGCCCTGGCCCACGCCACCCGCACCTACGCCGCGGCCGGAGTCACCTGGATCCAGGACGCCTGGGTGGACCACGAGGCCGTCGACGCCTATCTGACGGCGGCCCGGCAGGGCGTCCTGGCCACGCGGGTGAACCTCGCCCTGCGCGCCGACCCGTCGCGGTGGCGCGAGCAGCTCGCCGAGTTCGCGGCCGACCGCGACCGGATCCGGGCGGAGGGGCTCGACCGGCTGACCGTGCAGACCGTCAAGTTCTTCGTCGACGGCATCATCGAGAACCGCACCGCGGCGCTACTCGAACCGTACGCCGACGACCCCTGCACCCGGGGCATGCCGGTCTGGGCCGCCGCCGAGCTGCGCGAGGCCCTGGTGGAGATCGACCGGCTGGGCCTCCAGCCGCATCTGCACGCGATCGGCGACGCCGGCATCCGCACCGCCCTGGACGCCCTCGCCCACCTCACCGAGGCGCGCGGCCCCCGGGACCGCCGTCCGGTGATCGCCCATGTGCAGATGGTCGACCCCGAGGACCTGCCCCGCTTCGCCGAACTGGGCGTGATCGCCAACATCGAGCCGCTGTGGCTTCAGCCCGACCCGGCGATGACCGACCTCACCATGCCCCGTCTGGGCGAGGTCCGGTCCCGGCAGCAGTACCCGCTGGGCTCGCTGCTGCGCAGTGGCGCCCGGGTCTCGTTCGGCAGCGACTGGCCGGTCACCGACCACCGGCCGCTGACCGGCCTGCCGGTCCCGGTGACCCGGCAGACGCCGGAGCGCCGCCCCGAGGGCGGCTGGCTGCCGCGGGAGCGGATCGGCATCGAGACCTCGATGTCCTGCTACACGGCCGGCGTCGCCCACCAGGCGATGGCCGACGACCGGGGTGTCCTGGCCCCGGGACGGGTCGCCGACCTGGTCTGGCTCGACCGGGACCCCCGCGACTGCGACCCGCACGACGTGCCCGCCATCACCGTGCTCGGGACCTGGCTGGCCGGCGAGTGCACCCACGGCACCCAGGGGTGACCCCAGGGCGGGGCGCCGCCGCACGCCCCGCCCCAGCCGCCGCCCTTGCCGGATCACCCGGTAATGCCTCATTCTTCTGCGGAAGGAACGCTTCATGACGGATACCGACATCCCCGCGGAAAAAGGACTCAAGCGAGTCCTCGGGCTGCCGGGGCTCACTCTCTTCGGACTCACGTATCTCGCCCCGGTGACCGTGTTCACCACCTACGGGGCGGTCACCGGCGTGACCAACGGCCATCTGCCGGCCGCCTATGTGATCGCCCTCGTGGTGATGCTCTTCACCGCCGTCAGCTACGGGCGGATGGTGCGGGCGTTCCCCACCGCGGGGTCGGCGTACACCTACACCCAGCAGTCCTTCGGCGGGCATGTCGGCTTCATGGTCGGCTGGACGCTGCTGCTGGACTACCTCTTCCTGCCGATGATCAACTTCCTGCTGATCGGCATCTATCTGCACAGCCAGTTCCCGTCGGTTCCCGCGCGGGTGTTCGTGCTCGCCGCGCTGCTGCTCGCGCTGCTCGTCAACGTGCTGGGCGTGGGCTCCATCAGCCGGCTCAGCGTCCTGGTGGTGGGCCTGGCCGGGGTGCTCGTGGTGCTCTTCGTCGCCCTGTCGGTCCACCACACGCTCGGCCACGGCACTTCCAAGCCGTTCGCCTCGTTCCTGCCGGGCGGCTCCGGGACCTCGGCGGCGTTCTCCGGGGCCGCGATCCTCGCGCTGAGCTTCCTCGGGTTCGACGCGGTCTCCACCATGTCGGAGGAGGCCAAGGACCCGCGCCGCACCATCCCCCGCGCCATCGTGCTGACCACGGCCATCGGCGGCGTGCTGTTCATCGTGGTGTCCTGGATGGGCGCGCTGGTGCACCCGGGCTCCACGTTCAGCGACCCCGACAGCGCGGGCCTGGACATCATGCGGACGCTGGGCGGCTCGGCCTTCACCTCGTTCTTCGTGGCCGTCTATGTCGCGGGCTCCTTCGGCTCCGGGGTCACCACGCAGGCGAGCGTGTCCCGGATCCTGTACTCGATGGGACGCGACGGGGTGCTGCCCAAGCGGGTGTTCGGCCATCTCCACCCCCGCTTCCGCACCCCGGTGATCGCGACCTGCCTGGTGTCCGCGGTCTCGCTGGTCGCCCTGTTCATCAGCCTCGACAACGCCGTGGTCATGATCAACTTCGGTGCCCTGATCGCCTTCTCGATGGTCAACCTGAGCGTGGTCAAGCACTATCTGATCGACCGGGGCCGCCGGAGCGCGCGCGACCTGCTCTCCTACGGGCTGCTGCCGGTCGTCGGATTCGCCCTGACCGTCTGGCTGTGGACCAGCCTGGAGGGCATCACCTTCGAGGTGGGGCTCTGCTGGATGCTGGCCGGGTTCCTGTACCTGCTGTTCCTGACCCGCGCGTTCCGGCGGAAGCCTCCGGTGATGAGCTTCAGCGAGGAGCGGGCTGAGGCGGAGGCCGCTCCACGCGACGAGCCGGGAGTGGGCGCGGCGGCGGTGCCGCGCGTCTGAGAGCGACGGCCGAGGGGCCTGCCGACGGTGTGTCGGCGGGCCCCTCGTGCTGCGACCGGAAAGGTTCACCGGCTCGCGTCGCCCGGCACGGCACTCCCCCAGCCTTCGGCCGGGGGTACCCCCACGCCGCGTTGTCGCATCACCCGAGTACATCCAGTACGAGGGCGATGCTCCGCCTTGCGATGCACCGCACCGAACGCCGCGAGCTTTCCGGCAAACCTTTCCGGTCACAGCACTAGGCCGTTCTCGGATCCGCGCCCCGCTTCCCGTTCAGCCCGTCGCGTCCGCCAGGGCCAGTTCGTGCAGGCGTTCCGGTGGGCCCGGGCGGGCGTAGTACCAGCCCTGGGCGGTGTCGCAGCCCAGGACGCGCAGTTGCTCGGCCTGGGCGCCGGTCTCCACGCCCTCCACGGTGACCGCGAGGTCAAGGCTGTGGGCGAGCGCGACGATACCCTCGACGATCTTCAGGTCGACGGGGTCGGCCGGGAACCGCTGCATGCCCTGGGTGAAGGAACGGTCCAGCTTGAGCACGCTCACCGGCAGCCGGCGCAGGTTGGCCAGGTTCGAGTAGCCGGTGCCGAAGTCGTCCAGGGCGATGTCTATGCCCATCTCGGCCAGCCGGCGCAGCGGCTTGAGCAGGTCGTCGTCGGCGCCGATGAGCGCCGACTCGGTGACCTCCAGGCACAGCGCGTCCGGCTGCACGCCCGCGCGCTCCAGGATGTCGACGGTGTCCTGGACGAGCCCGGGGTGGGTGAGCTGGCACGGCGAGAGGTTGACGTTGATGCGCAGCGGGCCCTCGGCGCCGTGCGTCTCCCGCCACCGGCGGGCCTGGCGCACCGACTGCTCCATGACCCAGCGGCCCAGCGGGACGATCAGCCCGGTGTGCTCGGCGAGCGGGATGAACCGGTCGGGGCCGAGGACGCCGTGCTGCGGATGCAGCCAGCGCACCAGCGCCTCGGCGCCGCGCACACTGCCGTCGCCGAGGTGCACCAGCGGCTGGTACTCGATGAAGAACTCGCCCCGGTCCAGCGCGGCCGGCAGCGCCGTGGTCAGTCCGTGCCGGGTGATGGCGCGGGCGTCGGCCTCCGGGTCGGCGAGCTCGAAGCGGTTGCCGCCGGCCGACTTGGCCCGGTACATGGTGATGTCCGCGCTGCGCAGCACCTCGGCCGCGCTGCGCTCGCCCGCCGGTCCCTCGACGATGCCGATGCTGCCGCGTACGGCCAGTTCCCGGCCGTCGATACGGATCGGGGCGACCAGCGCGTTCATGATCCGGGCGGCGAGCTCGTCGACCTCGTGCCGGGTGCCGGGGCCGGTGGTCAGCGCGACGAACTCGTCACCGCCGAGCCGGGCGACCATTTCGCCGGGCGCGGTCGCGCACGCCTGGAGCCGGTCGGCGACCTCGACGAGCAGCCGGTCGCCGGCCGCGTGGCCGAGGCTGTCGTTGATGGTCTTGAAGCCGTCCAGGTCGAGGTAGCACAGGCCGAAGCGCTGGCCCTCGCCCGCGTTCAGCGCCTTCTCCAGGCGTTCGAAGAACAGCGTGCGGTTGGGCAGGCCGGTGAGCGCGTCGTGGGTGGCCTCGTACCGCAGTCTCAGGTTGAGCAGCCGCCGCTCGGTGGTGTCCTCCATGAGGGCGAGCTGGTACTGCGGGTAGCCGTCGGCGTCACGGAGCAGGGAGACGGTCAGGTTGGTCCACAGAACCGTTCCGTCCGGCCGGTAGAAGGCCTTCTCCACGTGGTAGTGCTCGCGCTCGCCGCGCACCAGCTCCTCATACAGCCGCCACATCTGCGGGGCGTCGTCGGCGTGGGTCCACTCTCGTACGTTGCGGCCGCGCACGGTCTGCTCGGAGCCGCCGAACATGCGCAGCAGCGCGCTGTTGACCTGGAGGACGTGGCCCTCCAGGTCGGCGATGGCGATGCCTATCGCCGCGCCTTCGAACACGGCGCGGAAGCGGGCCTCGCTGGCGTGCAGGGCCTGGGCGACCACGCCCTGGGCGCGCAGCGCCGCCTGGGCTATCGCCTCCTGCTCGGCCAGCGTGCGTTCGCGCAGCGCCCGCGCGAACCCGGCCGCCATCGAGTGCTGCAACCGCGCGGAGCGGGCCCGCAGGTCCTCCTGGTCGCCGTCCTCGCCGCAGTACAGCACGAGGTAGGCGTCCAGGCAGTCCAGGGAGCGGCTGAGCGCCTCGGGTGCGGTGCAGTGCGCGTCGACCAGGGCCGCGCCGACCGCCTCGCCCTCCTCCGCGGCGAAGGCCCGGTCCCGTAGCGCCGTGCTCAACCGGCGGGCGAGCGGCAGGAGTTGCTCCTCGAACTCCGGGCGGGTCAGCGACGTCGAGGTCACCGGGAAGACGGCCCGGCTCCAGATCGTCGTCAGCCGGCGCAGTCTGCCCTCCGGCCCGTCCGGTTCCGCGCTCACGCCGTACGCCCCACGCCCGCGAAACCGGAGTAGGCGTACGGGTCCTCGTCCTCCGGCGCCGTACGCGGCCGCCAGTTCGGCATCGGCACCAGCCCGGGTTCCACCATGTCGTACCCCTTGAAGAACCGCGCGATCTCCTCGCGCGAACGCATGATCAGCGGGTTGCGAATGTCCTTGTACACGTCCACCAGGGACCGGCTCCGCTTCGCGGGGAGCGGGATTCCCTCGTACGCGGCATGGGTGAGGACGAGCAGGCTGCCCGGCGCGAGCGCGTCGCGCAGCTCGGCCACCGCACCGTAGGGGTCGTCCGCGTCTTCCACGAAGTGCAGTATGGCAACGAGAAGCAGCGCGACTGGCCGATTCAGGTCGATCAGCCGCCCCAACTCGGGGCTCTGGAGGATTTCCCCGGGCTTGCGCAGGTCGGCCGCGACCACGTCGGCGTGCTCGTTGCCCGCCAGAACGGCCTTGCTGTGGCTGACGGCCACCGGGTCGTGGTCGACGTACACCACCCGCGCGCCGGGCCGGGCGGCCTGGGCGACCTCGTGGACGTTGCCGAAGGTGGGGATGCCGGACCCGATGTCCAGGAACTGGGTGACGCCCTCCTCCAGGGCGAAGTCCACGGCCCGGCGCATGAACGCCCGGTTGGCCTGCATGATCTTGGGCAGCCCCGGCATGAACTCCATGGCCCTGCGGGCCGCTTCCCGGTCGACCTCGAAGTTGTGCGAACCGCCCAAGTAGAAGTCGTAGATGCGAGCGACGCTCGGCACCGAGATGTCGATGCTTCGCGGAGCCCAGGCGGGACGCTCCATCCATCTCTCCACTGCGTAGGCGATCCGGTGTTCGAGCTGAGGCTACTGATCGCCCGCCGAACGGGCGAGCCGAAACGGAAATTGACCATCCGTTCCCGGTCACCACCTGCGCTCCCGGCCCGCTCCTCGCACCCGCATCGCGGTGAATTGCCACGATCCGAGCACACGCCGGACCGCCCCCTCCGTGCGGTACGGAGGGGGCGGTCCGGCGTGGGGGGAAGGTGGTCCCTACTGCGGCGCGCCGATCGCCTTTCCGTCGGGGGAGACGGCGAACCACGTGCCGCCGACGCCCTGGCCGTTGACGTCGCCGGGCGCCTCGTCCCCGGAGAAGGTGTAGAGGGGCCAGCAGTTGATGGTCATCTGCTTGACGCCGTCGGGCCGGGTGAAGGGCATCATGCCCTTCTTCAGCACGCCCTTGGTATCGCTGACGGCGACGGGCGCCACGGCCGGCCACTTCTCCAGGCAGGAACCGGTGCAGGCGGAGACCGACTTCGGCCACGCCTGGTCCTTCGAGAAGCGGTAGACCGTCATGCCGTTCTTGTCGACGACGACGTCGCCCAGTTCGGTCTTCTTCACGGACAGGCCGGGCAGGTTCACCAACGAGGCCTTCTTGCCGTCGGGCGCCAGCGCGAACCACTTGCCGTTCACGCCCTGGCCGCTGGTCTCACCGGCCTTGGTGTCCTTCGCGTAGCGGTAGGCGGGCCACCCGGCGATGGTCAGCTGCTTGGTGCCGTCGGCGCGGGTGACCTCGCCGAGCAGGGCCTTGTCGACACCGGCGCCGGCCGTGGCGTCGTTGGCGGGAACCGGCGGCCAGGCCGTGGCGCAGTCGGCGTCGCAGGTGGACTTGGGGGGCTTGGCCGTGTCCGCGTCGAAGCGGTACAGGGTCATCCCGGCGCTGTCGGTGACCACCTTGCCCAGCTCCGCGTTGGCGGAGACCGCGAGTTCCCCGGCGGCCTTGGCGGCACCCTGCTGGCCGTCGGCGCCGTAGCCATTGCCGAGGGCGCTGTCGGCACCGGCGCCGGCGCTCGTCCCGGCGCTGCCGAATCCGCCGGCCGCGGCGGTCGCACCCACGTTCTGGCTGCCCGTCGAAGGCGCGCTTTCCTGACCGCACGCCGTCGTCAGCGCCAGCACGGCCGCGGCCGCCGCCACGAGTGAGGCGCTCCGCCAGGAGGTGTTCATCGTCAACTCCCCATAATCAAAAGGGTGTTGCAGCGCCCTGCTGCGCCGCCGCACGACACTGGGTACGCACGGCACCGGTGGTTGTGTTCAACCGCGGCGAAGATTTCTTTCCGGAATCCGTGACACGTTTCGCGCCACCCCGTACGCGCGTACCCATCGGCAGCGCCGCACCGGCCCGCCGATCAAACCCTCCGACCTGCCACGTCCCACCTTCGGGGCAATCCGCGCCCACCGCGGCGTGCCAGGGTCCACGACAGCTCATGATCTTGCTCGTGCAACGACCCGAACCGACGCGATCCGCCCTGGTGCTGCGGGTGTTGGCGCCGGCACTGCTGGCGTGGACGTGTGTGGGCGGGGCCGCCCCGGCGGCGGCCGACGCCTGCGCGTACGCCTCCACGGGCCCGGACGGCACAGAGGCGGTGGCGGTGGCCGGCAGCGGCCCCTGGCCCTCTTTTCCGCCCCTTCCGCCGCCGTGCCCGCAGCCGACGCCACCGCCCAGCCCGAGCCCCACCCCGACACCCACACCCGAACCCACCCCGACGCCCACGCCGCCTCCGCCGCCTCCGCCGCCGGCACCACCACCGAAGCCCACCCCCACCCCCACACCCAAACCCCCGCCGCCCCCGCGCCCGGCCCCGGTCGCCCCGCAACCCCGGCCCACTCCCCCACCACCCCCACCGCCCGCACCGCCACCGCCACCCGCGCCGCCGGCCCCCAAGCCGGCCCCCAAGCCCCGTCCCCGCCCGTCCGTGGCTCCGGTGACCTACCCGCGCCACCACACCCAGCCGCACCGGCCGACACCCCGGCGCAGCCCCTCACCCCTCACCTACGTCCTGCTCATCGCGGTACCCGCACTGGCCGCCGTGGCCGCGCTCCGCCCCCGCTGACCCCTGGAGGAACCCGTTGTCGGAATGGCTTGTTCTCGTTCTCGCGATGCTGGCCGCCTGTGCGGTGGTCGTGGTCATCACCCTCCTGCGGCACCGCACGAAGGCCGTGGACGACGATCCCACCGAGACCCCGGACGTCATCGAGTACATGACCATGTGGATCGGCGTGGTCTACGCCATCGTGCTGGGGCTGGCCATCGCCGGTGTCTGGGAGGCGCGCGTCGCCGCCCAGGACCACGTGCAGGCGGAGGCCCAGGCGCTGCACGAGGTCTCCGAGCGCGTCCGCGTCTATCCGCCCGACGTCCGCGACCGCATCCGCGCCGACGTCGACGCCTACGCCGGACACGTCGTGACCACCGAGTGGAAGACCATGGCAGACCACGGCCATGTCACCAAGCGGGGCGACGAGCTGCTCGGCCGCGTCCGCGCCGACGTCACCGACTACCAGCCCAAGTCGGACTTCGAGGCGCAGGCCTACCAGCCGCTGGTGGACCAGGTGGCCGCCGCCGCCCAGGCCCGCACCGCACGCGCCGGCTCCATGGGGGCGACGATGCCGGGTGTGGTGTGGTTCGGTCTGATCGCGGGGGGCGTCGTCACCATCGGCATGGTGTTCGCGCTCCAGATCCGGCGCACGAAACGGGAGCTGATCCTCGCGGGGCTGTTCTCCGCGCTGATCGCCTTCCTCCTCTTCCTGATCTGGGACTTCGACTCCCCCTACAGCCGCGGGGTCTCGGCCACCGCCGGGCCGTTCCTGGACCTGTTCCCCCATCTGACACACTGACGGCCCCGTGTGAATCCCCTGTGCGGCCCAACCGTTGCCCCGTTCGCCCGGGTGCAATCGCGCCGGAGTGCACACCTCCCTAGCGTTTTGGTCAGCGAGGCGCATACCCGGCACAAGCGGAATAGGTCCGCTGCTGCTCCTCGGGGACCGGGAGGACCCACCATGCGCGTAATAGGTGTCGTATCGGCCGCACTGCTGGGCGTCGGCGCCCTCACCTTCTGCGCGCCGGCCGCCGTCGCCAGCGGTGGTGACGGCCGCTCCTACGGCAACGGGGGCGGCGACAGCCGTTCCTACGGAGGCGGAGGCGGCGGAGGCGGCGGCGGTAACGAGGACCGCTACGGCGGCGGGGGCGGCGAGCGCGGCAACTCCTACGGCGGCGGAGGCGGCGGCGAGCGCGGCAACTCCTACGGCGGCAACGGCCGCTCCGGTTACGGCGGTGACGACGAGGGCAGCTTCGGCAGTCGCGGAGGCGGCGGTTCGGAGCACTTCCGGCACGGCGTCCGCGCGGGCGTGGGCGGGAACGTCGCCGGCTTCGACCTCAAGCAGATCGGCCTGGGTACCGCGCTCATCGGCGGCTCGGTCGGCACGGCTTACTGCCTCTCCCGCCGGCGCACCGGCGAGGAGGGCACCGCCTGACCGCGTCCTCTTCCTCGGGACAGGCCTTCGCCCCGGACCTTTCCAGGTCCGGGGCGAAGGCCTGTCGGTATACGCGGACTCAGAGGCGAAAGCCCCGCCGACAAGAAGGGCGAAGGCTCCGCGGACAGGAGGAGATCCGGCCCCGCACACGGGAGTGGGGGCCGGATCCGGCGTACGGAGTCGTCAGGAGCGCTTGTCGGACCGGCGCCGCATCCAGAGCACGCCGCCGCCGACGGCACCCGCCGCCATCAGCCCGCCGCCGATGGCCATGTCGGCCGGGGTGGCACCGGTGATGGTGCCGCCACCCACTCCGCCGCGGACACCGCCAACTACGGTGAAGGCCTCCGGCCGGGTCAGCCGCCGGCCGTTGCAGTCGACCGTGATGTCGTACGTCCCGGGACGGGCGTCGTCGCGGATCGTCACGACACCCCTCGCGCGCTCGCCGGCGCCGTCGAACGGCCGCAGCGTCGACTGGGAGAACACGGTCGACGACATGGTCCCGCCGTTGCGGCAGCCGTCGATCGTGACCACCAGCTGACCGCCGCGGGCGATCACGCCGGGCGAGGGCACGATGCTCTGGACGCCGCCCGGGCCGTGGCCGGGCGCGCCGCCGAGACCGGCACCCGGAGCGACCCCGGAACCGCCACCCGTTCCGGCGCCGGGCGCCGCCCCCTCACCTCCCTTGTCGACCAAGCCCCCGAGACCGCCGACACCCGCGCCCTCGCCTCCCTTGTCAACCAAGCCCCCCAGGCCACCGGGGCCGACGAGGCCGAAGTCCCCGCCGAGGTTCCCGCCGAAGTTCCCGCCGAAGCCGCCACCGCCAGGGCCACCACCGGGGAACTCGCCGAACCTGCCCCTGTCCCTGTCCCTATCCCTGTCCCTGTCCCTATCCCTGTCCCTATCCCTGTCCCTGTCCCTGCCCCCCCGGCCGCCACGGAACTCACCGAACCCGCGGAACTCACCGAACCGGTCCCCCGGGCGACCGCGGAACTCACCGAAGCCACGGAACTCACCGAACCGTTCCCCCCGGCCACCGCGGAACTCACCGAAGCCACGGAACTCACCGAAGCCGCCGCCCCCTCCAATGCCGGGCCCGAAACCGGGACCGAAACCGGGGCCGAACCCGAACCCCGGCCCCACTCCCGTCCCGAACCCCGGCCCCACTCCCGGCCCGAACCCCGGACCCACTCCCGGCCCGAACCCCGGACCCACTCCCGTCCCGAATCCCGGCCCCACTCCCGTCCCGAATCCCGGACCCACTCCTAGACCTCCACCTGGGCCGCCGCCTGGGGCAACCCCCGTGCCCCCACCCACGCCGCCGTCCCGTGTGATGCCGAGGACTTCGGCGCCCTTCGCCACGGCCCCGGGGGAGGCGAGCCCGACCGCGGCGACCGCCGCGGCCAGCACCACCAAGGAGACCGAGGGGGCCGTGCGGGCCATAAGGGTACGAGTAGTACGCATGTGATCCTCCGCGGAAGGCGCCCCGGGGACCCGTACCCGGTCGATCGGTGAGAAAGCACCTCCCGCCACCGACCCTCGGACGCACTCCACGCGGGCGCATTTCGGGGCTGGTCCGTCTCGGTGAGCAAATGCATCAGGACCTTCACCCCATTGAATATCGACGCAGGTCACGGACCGTCAGAAATGACCCTTCCGGACCGCCTCGGATGGCGCACGGCAAAACGACGCCGCCACCCGTTCGCGTGCGCCCCGTCGCCGGTTGCGCGCGCCGGACTTAGCGTTTCTCGCATGCGCGATTGACGCGGCGACGGCCGCGTCGAGAGGGGATGCCGAATGCCTGCGAGAGAGCTGACCGGATTCATCGAGGAGGAGCGGGAGGCACCGAGGAAGCGCGCACCGTGGGGCGTGATAGCGCTTGCCCTGCTGACCGGACTCGCCCTGATCCGCAACGGCTCCGGGGAGTTCGACGTCGGCCCGCCCCAGCCCGCGACGGCGGCGGCACCGGACCTCAGGCACACGCCGCACCCCTCGGGCGGGGTCCTGCAGCCTCTGTCGCGCTCGGTGCCGGACCGGATCAAAGTCCCCGTCCTCCAGATCAACGCGCCCATCACACCGGTCGGTGTGGACGCCGACGGCTGGGTCGCCGCGCCGCCGCCCGCGGACCCGAATCTGGCCGGCTGGTTCAACGGCGCGGTCACGCCCGGGGAAAAGGGCACTTCGGTCGTCGTCGGCCATGTGGACAACGCTGCTGGACCCGCCGTGTTCTACGGACTCGGCGCCCTGCAGAAGGGAAACCGCGTCGAAATCAACCGCCAGGACGGGAAGACGGCCGTATTCGAGGTGTACGGCGTCGAGGTGTTCGCGAAGAACGATTTCCCCGGAGACCGTGTGTACGGCTCGAAGGGCACGCCGGAACTGCGGGTCATCACCTGCGGCGGCGGCTACACGAAACAGAACGGATATCAGGGGAACGTCGTCGTGTTCGCCCGCCTGGTCGAGGTCCGCTGACAGGACCCCGGCCGGGCGGGCGCCGGACCGTGCGCGCGGCTCGGCTCAGGTGTACTGCCGGCGCGGCACGGTGAAGTGGTGGCCGTCGTCGAGGAGCTTGGGAAGGTAGTCGCGCAGCGCGCGGACGGTCTGCGAGCGGTCGCCCCCGGCATCGTGGGAGAGCACCACGACCCCGGGGGCGGCGCCGTGCTCGATCCGGCGCACGATGGCGCCGGTGCCTGGGGTGGTCCAGTCGAGGCTGTCGACGCTCCAGGCCAGCGGTTCCATGCCCAGCTCAGCGTTGATCTTGAAAACGTCGCGGTTCCAGGCACCGTAGGGGGCACGAAACCACAACGGCCGCTCGCCGTAGGCCTTTTCGATGATGTCGCTGGTGCGCTCGATCTCGTGGCGGATGCCGCGGCGGCCGAGCTGGGTGAGCATCGGGTGGCTCCAGGTGTGGTTGCCGACGACGTGTCCCTCGTCGGCCATCCGGGCCAGCAGGTCCCGGTTCCAGTCGGCCATCTCCCCGCAGACCATGAACGTCGCCCGGACGTCGTACTTGGCCAGGGTGTCCAGGACGTGCGGGGTGAACTCGGGGTGGGGTCCGTCGTCGAACGACAGCATCATGGTGTCGCCGCGGCCGGAGAAACGCAGGATCGGCGTGGTCCGCACCCTGGCGGGCAGCGGCGCGGCCCGCTGCGGGACGTCACCGGCCAGGGGCGTCAGACGGTAGGCGGAGGGATTGAGGGCGCTGCGCGCCTCGGGGCCCGCGGCGGGGGCGGGCGGTACCGGGGTGTCGGAGGAACCGGAGAGCAGCAGACCGGCCGTGCCGGCCGCTCCCGCCGCTCCGAGAGCGACGGCCCCGGCGAACAACGCCCGGCGCCGCGTGAGCAACTGATCCTTCTGCATGACTCATCAGTGTCCGGGCCCTCCGCCTCTCCACCGGCACGGCGCCACGAAAGCACCCGCCCGGCCCAGCGCCCGGCGGCAGTTGTGCGCGGGTGCCTCAGCGGCGGCGTACCAGCGGGAACGGCAGCGTCTCACGGATCGTCAGGCCGGTGAGGAACATGATCAGCCGGTCGACGCCGAGGCCGAGGCCGCCGGTGGGCGGCATGGCGTACTCGAGGGCGTCGAGGAAGTCCTCGTCCAGTTCCATCGCCTCGGGGTCTCCCCCGGCGGCGAGCAGGGACTGGGCGGTCAGCCGGCGGCGCTGTTCGACGGGGTCGGTGAGCTCGGAGTAGGCGGTGCCCAGTTCGGTGCCGAAGGCCACGAGGTCCCAGCGTTCGGCGAGCCGCGGGTCGGTGCGGTGCTGCCGGGTGAGCGGGGAGACCTCGGTCGGGAAGTCCTTGTAGAAGACGGGCGGCCCGGTCCGCTCCTCCACCAGCCGCTCGTACATCTCCAGGACGATCTCGCCAGGAGTGTCGTCCGCGGTGTACGGCACGCCGGCGCGGTCGCAGTGCCGGCGCAGTGTCTCCGGGCCGGTGCCGGGGCCGATCTCCTCCCCGAGCGCCTCGGAGATCGCGCCGTGCACGGTCTTGACCGGCCAGGGCCCGGAGATGTCGTACCCGATGCCGTCCTGGTGGGCGACCGGTCGGCCGAAGACGGCGGTGGCGGCACCCTGGATCAGCTCGCGGGCGAGGTCGAGCATGACGTCGTAGTCGGCGTAGGCCTGGTAGGCCTCCAGCATCGTGAACTCGGGGTTGTGCTTGTGGGAGACGCCCTCGTTGCGGAAGGTGCGGCCCATCTCGAAGACCTTCTCCAGACCGCCGACGCACAGGCGCTTCAGGTACAGCTCGGGTGCGATGCGCAGGTACATGTCGAGGTCGTAGGCGTTGATGTGGGTGGTGAACGGGCGGGCGTTGGCGCCGCCGTGGATCTGCTGGAGCATCGGCGTCTCGACCTCGAGGAAGCCACGGTCCAGCAGCCCCTGGCGCAGGGCCTGTACGGCGGTGGAGCGGCTGCGGACGACCTCGCGGGCCTCGGGGCTGGTGACCAGGTCGAGGTAGCGCAGACGCACCTTGGTCTCGGGGTCGGCCAGGCCCCGGCGTTTGTCGGGCAGCGGGCGCAGGCACTTGCCGAGCAGCCGCCAGGAGGTGACGAAGACGGTCGGCTCGCCCGTGTCGCTCCGTCCCGCCCGGCCGGTGGCGGTGATGTGGTCGCCGATGTCGGTGTCGGCGGTGAAGCGCTTCAGCGCGGCAGGCCCGGTCCGGTCGCGGGTGAGGGCGAGTTGGTGGTCGCCGGACCAGTCGCGCAGCACGACGAAGACGATGCCGCCGAAGTCCCGGGCGAGCAGGATCCGGCCGGCCACGGTGAGCTGCTCCCCTTCGCGGACCTCGGCGAGGGCGTGGGTGCGGGCCTTCGTCCCCACCGGGTAGGGGTCGGTGCCGGCCGCGCGGAGCCGGTCGAGTCTGGCGTGCCGGACGCGGACCTGTTCGGGCAGGCCGGCGAGCGGACCGCCGGCTTCGGCCCGTGCCTCCTCGTCGAGTCCGAGCGCCGTCAGTGGCGGCAGGCCCTCGGTGGTGGCCGGGCGCGGTCCGGTGGCGGGGTGGGCCGGGTGGCCCTTGCCCCAGAGCTTGCGCAGCGAGGGTACGGCGACGAACCCCTCGGCGATGCCGGAGGCCAGGCCGATCCGGGCGAGGGAGGCGGTCTCGCCGTAGCAGATGAAACGCGGGTACCACTCGGGGTGGTACTTGGCGTTGGACCGGTACAGGGCCTCCAGCTGCCACCAGCGGGAGAAGAACAGCAGCAGGCCGCGCCACAGGCGCAGCACGGGTCCGGCTCCGATGCGGGCGCCCTCCTCGAACACCGAGCGGAACACCGCGAAGTTCAGCGAGATGCGGCGTACGCCGAGCTTCGGGGCGGCGGCGCAGAGTTCGGCGACCATGTACTCCATGACGCCGTTGGGTGCGGCGCGGTCCCGGCGCATCAGGTCCAGGGAGGCACCGTCGCGGCCCCAGGGCACGAAGGACAGCAGGGCGAGCAGCCGGCCCTCCGTGTCGAGGGCCTCGACCAGGAGGCAGTCGCCGTCGGCCGGGTCACCCAGGCGGTCCAGCGCCATCGAGAAGCCGCGCTCGGTCTCGGTGTCGCGCCAGGCGTCGGCCTTGTCGACGATCTCCTCCATCTCGGCGTCGGTGAGGGTGGCGTGCCGGCGGACGCGGCAGGTGGCGCCGGTGCGGCGGACGCGGCGCACCGCCTGCCGGGTCACGCGCATGTCCCGGCCGTCGAGGTCGAAGCCGGCGACGTGCACGATCGCCTCGTCGCCGAGTTGGAGGGCGCCGAGTCCGGCGCGGGCGTAGGCCCGGGCGCCCTCCTCGGAGGCGCCCATGACGGCGGGCGCCCAGGCGTAGCGGCGGGCCGCGTCCAGCCAGGCGGCGATGGCGTGCGGCCAGGCCTCGCGGTCGCCGACGGGGTCGCCGCTGGCCAGGCACACGCCGGCCTCGACGCGGTAGGTGACGGCGGCCTTGCCACTGGGCGAGAAGACGACGGCCTTGTCGCGGCGGGTGGCGAAGTAGCCGAGGGAGTCGTCCTCGCCGTAGGCCTTGAGCAGGGCGCGGATGCGGGGTTCCTCGTCGCCGTGCAGGGCCGCCTCCAGGCGCTGCGAACGGAACAGTGTGGCGGCGGCGTTGAGCAGGGCGAGCGCTCCGAACAGGCCGAGCAGGAAGGTCACCGGGCGCGGCGGGCGGCCGTCGAAGTCGCGGGCGGAGACCAGTCCGCCCATGACCCGGTTGGCGGACCACGCCAGGTGCAGGCCGGAGGGCAGGGTGCCGGGGAAGAGCGCGACCAGGCCCCAGCCGGCCAGGACGGCCACGGCGAGTCCGGCGACCAGCACGGCCAGCGCCCGCCACCAGGAGCCGCGGCGGGAGGCGGCGTAGAACTCGCCTCTGGCCGTGATCAGCAGCACCAGTGCCAGACCGCAGAGCACGAGGGACGGCGCGAACTCGGCGTAGTCGCCGGCCGCGAGGCCGAGTACGTCGCCGAGGATCACCAGGCCCAGGTAGCCGACGACCAGCCACCAGGCGACCTTCTTGCGGGCGGCGGTCGCGCCGGCCAGCAGGACGAGGAAGACGGCGTAGGCGAGGTTGATGCTGACCGGGACGAGGAGCAGGTCCAGGACGCGGACGACGGGGTGGAGCAGGACCCGCAGCGGGGCGATGAGGTCCAGCAGCGCGCACAGCAGGGCCAGAGCGCCGAAGAAGGTGGCGAAGCCTTGCGGCACCCTGCTGAGGAGTCCGTTCCTGCGCGGCGGCGGGGCGGGGGCGGCGGCGCCCCGGGAGGGGGCGGCACCGGTGGCGGCGGTCATGGCTCTGGTGTGGTGGCGCTCATGGTTCCGACTGTAGGAACTGGGCGCGCGGGGCGCCCGTCGAGAGGTGACCCGCGCGGCGTTGGGAACCGGGGATTCCGATAGCCTCGCACATGTGACGGAACAGCACGAGCAGCACGAGCGGCACGCTCACCGGTTCGAGCGGGGCACGGACGGGCCGAAGGTCATCGTCGCCGGCGTGGACGGCTCCGACTCCTCGATGCGGGCCGCCGCGTACGCCGCCGGTCTCGCCCGCCGGCAGGGCGCGCTGCTGGCCCTCGTGTACGTGCAGCCGGTGATGACGGCGGGGGCGGCGCTCGGGGCGCCGGTGGCGGAGACGACCGACGAGATCGCCGAGGACCTCGTGCAGTACATCCGGGAGTCCACGGAGCGGCTGAAGGGGATATTCGAGATCCGCTGGGAGTTCCACACCTTCCCCGGCGACCCGTACAACGGTCTGGTGAAGGCCGCCGACGAGCTGCGTGCGGACGCGGTGGTGGTGGGCGCCTCCGAACAGGCCGGCCACCGGATCATCGGCTCGGTCGCGATCCGCCTGGTGAAGGCGGGACGCTGGCCGGTGACGGTGGTTCCGTAGGGCCCGTTCCCGGCGTTCGGACTGCGCGGCGGGCGGCCGGGTGCCGCCGCCCGGACCGTGCGCGGTGTCTTCCGTACCCGGCGGTGCTGGGCCATCATGATCCGCCGTCAGCCGTTTGCCGTCTGTGAAGAGGTGAGACGCATGGCCGGGCTCCGGATGGGTGAGGGCATTCTCCGCCGCAAACCCATCGAACACATCGAGGAGACGGAAGCCGCCGAGGGACCACGCCTGGAAAGAACCCTCGGATTGTGGCAGCTGACCGCGATCGGCGTGGGCGGCATCATCGGGGCGGGCATCTTCACCCTCGCCGGCACGGTGGCCAACGGTACGGCGGGTCCCGCGGTGCTGGTGTCCTTCCTCGTCGCCGGTGTCGCCAGCGCGGCGGCGGCCCTGTCGTACGCCGAGTTCGCGGGCCTGATCCCGAAGGCGGGCTCGGCCTACACCTACGGCTACGCGGTGCTCGGCGAGTTCGCCGGCTGGTTCATCGGCTGGGACCTGCTCCTGGAGTACACGGCGATCGTGGCGGTGGTCGCGATCGGCATCTCCGGTTACTTCAGCTTCCTGGTCGAGGACATGGGCGCGCATCTGCCCGCCTGGATGCTGGGCGCGCCCGGCACCGGCGCCGGACACAAGGTCGACCTGTTCGCGGCGATCCTGTGCCTGCTGATCGCCTGGCTGCTGAACCTCGGCATCCGCAGCGCGGCCCGCTTCGAGACGATCGTGGTGGGGCTGAAGGTGCTGGTCGTGCTGGTGGTGATCGTGGTCGGCGTCTTCCACGTCAACACCGCCAACTACCACCCGTTCTTCCCCTACGGGGTCGGCGGGGCGTTCACTGGTGCGGCGACGGTGTTCTTCGCGGTCTTCGGCTACGACGCGATGTCGACGGCGGCCGAGGAGTCCAAGGACGCGCAGCGGCACATGCCGAAGGCGATCATCTACTCGCTGGCGATCGCGATGGTGCTGTACGTGGCGGCGTGTCTGGTGCTGACCGGCATGCAGAACTACAAGGGCATCAACAAGGAGAGCGGCTTCTCCACCGCGTTCAAGTCGGTGGGGCTGAGCCGGCTGGCGGACGTGATCGCGGTGGGCGCGATCATCGGCATCCTTACTGTCATGTTCACGTTCATGCTGGGTGTGACCCGGGTGTGGTTCGCCATGTCCCGGGACGGGCTGCTGCCCAAGTGGTTCGCGAAGACGCACCCCACGCGGCACGTGCCGACGCGGGTGACGTGGATCGTCGGGGTGGCGTCGGCCGTCATCGCGGGGTTCCTGCCGATCGCGGAGGCGGCCGAACTGACCAACATCGGCATCCTGCTGGCGTTCGTGGTGGTGTGCACGGCGGTGATCGTGCTGCGCTACCGGCAGCCGGACCTGCCGCGCGGCTTCCGTACGCCGTGGATGCCGTTCGTGCCGGCGCTGGGTGTGGTCTTCTCGCTCTGGCTGATCACGTTCCTGAAGTGGGAGACCTGGGTGCGGTTCGCCGTGTGGTTCCTGATCGGGTGCGTGGTCTACTTCGGGTACTCGTACAAGCGCTCGGAGCTGGCCCGGCGTCAGGGCCTGCCGGAGGACCTGCCGGGCCGGGGGCCGTGACGGCGTTCAGCGGGCCGGGAGGGCGCGGACGAAGTCGGCGACGATCTCGCTGAACTCCTCCGGCTTCTCCAGGTTCGGGTAGTGGGCGGTGCCCTCGATCGTCACGGAGCGGCCGTCGGGGACCGTGCGGGCGAGGCGTTCGGCCTCGGCGATGAGGTCGGGTGTCTCGAGGGCGCCGTTGACGGTGAGCACGGGGACACCGATCTTCGGCACGCGGCCCCAGGAGCCGGTCATCGGCACGTGCCAGTTCTTCTCGTCGGCGGTGTGCTTGGACAGGGTGTGCAGGGCCATGTCGCGCAGCCGGCGCAGGATGTCCTGGTCCATGTCGTCCGGGGTGCGGTGCGGGCCGGGCGCGAAGCGCAGGAAGGACGCGAGCCAGCCCTCGATGTCGCCGGCGCCCAGGGCGCGGGCCGACTCGGCCTGCGTCTGCCGCGCCCACGGGTCGGTGTACTGGAACTCGCTGGTGGCGGCGCCGCAGGCCACGACCCCGCGGACCAGTTCCGGGTACTCCAGCACGGTGTCGGTGACGATGGCGCCGCCCATCGAGACGCCGACGAGCACCGCCGGGCCGGCGTCGAGGTGGCGCAGCAGCGCGGCGAGGTCGTCGGCCCAGCGGAACGGCCCGGTCGCGTTGGCGGAAAAGCCGTGGCCGCGTACGTCCGGGGCGATGACCCGGAACTCGGCGGCGAGGGCCGTGATCTGGGCGTCGAGGACGCGGTGGTCGACCCAGCCGGAGTGCACCAGGACCACGGGGTCCCCACTGCCGGTGTCGAGGTAGGCGAGGTCGCCGTCGGAGGAAGGGAGGAAACGCAGATCCGCAGCAGCAGTCATGACAACCAGGGTGTCATTTCGCGGAGGGGTTTGGCAACCAAGGTGTCATGATGGTGCGATGAGCGACATCGACAGCGACATCGACGACGGTCCCGAGACCCCCCTCCCACCGGACGAACTCGGCCACCGCCTCACCGAGGTGTTCGACCTGGTGGGCCCGCTGTACCGGCGGGTGCAGCGCAAGGTCGAGCAGGGCGAGGCCGTCGAGGGGCTGTCCGTCGGCGTACGGGCCGTGCTCGACCTGCTGCACAAGCACGGCCCGATGACCGTTCCGCAGATGGGGCGCGCGCAGGCGATCAGCCGCCAGTTCGTTCAGCGCATGGTGAACGACGCGGCGGCCCGCGGCCTGGTGCGCAGCGTCCCGAACCCTGCGCACCAGCGCTCGTCGCTGATCCGGCTCACGGACGCGGGCCGGGCGGCGATCACCGCGGTGCTGGCCCGTGAGCACCTGCTGCTGCGCCGGGTCGGGGGCGATCTGACGGAGTCCGAGGTACGGGCCTGCCTGCGCGTGCTCGGGGAGATGCTCGACCTCTTCGAGCACGTGGACGTCGACTGACCGGCCTCACTCCCCCATGACGAGCCCGTCCTTCGCCGCGCCCCGGCTGAGCACCGCGGTGCGGATCCGGTCGCGCACGCCCCGGAGGTCGGCGCCCTGGGCGATGGCCCTGCTCAGGTTCAGCACCCGGCCGGCGTCGAGGTCGAACACCTCGGGGACGAACTCGGCCCGGGCCACCTCCCAGCGCCCGCCGGGCCGGGCGGGCGGGGAGAAGGTGAAGCGGGCGAGGGTGCTCTGGTTGGCGCGCGGGTTCCGCGCGCCGCTGTCGTCGGTCGTGGCGCCGGTGATCTGGTCACCGAGGCCGTAGACCACCCAGGTGCCGTTGACCTTCTCGTAGGCCTGCGGGACATGGGCGTGGCTGCCGAGGATCAGGTCGACGTCGGGCCGGCCGCCGGAACGCGAGGCGGTCAGCTTCCGGGCGAGGGTCACTTGCTGCGCGTCGGGCGCGTCCTGCCATGCCTGGCCCCAGTTCAGGGACACGACCACGACCTCGGCACCCGCCTGGCGGGCGGCCCTGGCGTCCTCGATGATCCGCTTCTCGTCGATCACGCGCACGGCCCACGGCTGATCGGGAGGAAGGTCCTCGTTCGTCCCGTAGGTGTAGGCGAGGTGGGCGACCACGGCCCGCCCGGCCTGGAGGAGCGTGCCGCGTGACTCGCTCTCGGCGCGCGCCGTACCGGCGTGCCGCAGCCCGGCTTGGTCGAGGGCGTCCAGGGTGCGCTGGACACCGTCGGCGCCGTCGTCCAGGGCGTGTTCGGAGGCGGTGGCGCAACTGTCGTAGCCCGCCGCGGCCAGGGACGGCGCCAGCTCGGGCGGGGAGTTGTAGCGCGGGGCGCCGGCGTAGGACGCGTTCGCGCCGAAGACGGTGCCCAGGTGACACAGCGCCAGATCGGCACGGGAGACGATGTCCTTGACGCCGTCGAGCATCGGGCGGAAGTCGTGGCCCGAGCCGCCCGCGTCGAAGGCGGCCCGCTCCAGCACCGGGGTCTCGGGCAGGATGCCGCCGGAGGCGACGAGCGTGAACGCGCTGGGCGCGGTCGCTGAGTCCGGGGCCGGGGCGGCTCGTCCGGGCGGAGGGTGCTGCTCTTCCCTTTGGTGGGCCTGGCAGGCGGCGGCCGCGGTGAGGAGGGCCGTCACGACCAGGGACACCTGCTGTCTGCGTGCGATCATCAGTTCACCCCAAGGCGGTCGTATGGACAGACAAATGAGTACGAATCTGACGGCTTTCGCAAACGGTATCGGGGCTTCGTTAGCCCGTTCGTGTGCGACAAGGGGCCTGACGGACCGTTCGTCGTACCGTTCGCCGACGCGATCGACCGTCCGTCGCACAGCGGTGTGCGTGCCCTGTCCCCGTGCGGCCCCCTGCGATGCCATACGGCCATGACGGCCGGAACCACCCTCCCGCACGGGACGACGACCGCCGAGCACGAGCTCGCCGCACTGCAACGCGAGCACGGCCGACCACTCTTCGCACTGCTGCTGCGCCTGTGCGACGGCGACCGCCAGCGCGCCGAGGACCTGCTCCAGGAGACGCTCGTACGCGCCTGGCAGCACCCCGAGGCGCTGCGCGCCGACGCCTTCGACTCAGTGCGGCCGTGGCTGCTGACCGTGGCGCGCCGGCTCGCCATCGACGCACGCCGCGCCCGGCAGGCCCGCCCGCCCGAGGTCGGGGACGCGGACCTGGAGAACGCGCGGGTCATCGCCGACCACGCCGAGCGGTCCGCCGCGACGCTCGATGTCCGGGAGGCTGTGAAGACACTCACTCCCGAGCACCGTGAAGTCCTGGTGCTGGTGTACTTCCGGGGGGCCAGTGTGGCGGAGGCCGCCCGGACCCTGGGGATCCCACCCGGTACCGTGAAGTCCCGCGCGTACTACGCGCTGCGCGCCCTGCGCAGGATGCTTCCGGGATACGCGGCCGACCTGCGGTGAAACCGACTGCCGAGTCAAACCTCCGCAAAGCGCCTTGCCGTGGACCGCTGTTGAGTAATCGGCTGTCCTCATCCGTGTTCCGACAGGGGGCCCGCCCCCGGGACCCGGGGTCGGGCGAGAAGCGCGCACCGGAGGAAGGCAGGAAGGGATGCTGCACAGAGGTCACGAGAGCACGGACGGCCAGGGCGGCGGCGAACTGGCCGTCCCCATGGCCTGGTTGTACGCCGAGTACATCGCCGACGAACTGCTGCGTACTGGCGACCTGATGCCGCCGACGTCGTTCGAGTTCCGCGCCGGGCGGGACGCGCTGGCGCTCACCATCTTCCTCTCCGACACCGGCGGCGAGCTGTCCCGTGTCCGGGTGGTCTCCCAGCTGGAGACCTGGCTGTCGCTGACCGCGTACGACCAGCCGTGGCAGGACTGGGTGTGCGAGCGGATGGCCTGCCTCGCGGCCGAGGCGGACGCCCGCGGGGTGCCCTCGCCGGACCTGGCGCTGGCCGAGGCGGCCTGGCGCTGGCTGGAGGAGACCGAGTTGCTCGCGCCCGATCTGGACGCGGTGCCGGGCGGCGCGGGCGTGGTCGGCGAGGACGAGGGACCGAAGGTGTGGACGCCCGCCTGGCGGCTCGGACTGCCCCTCGGGCATCTGGCCATCCATCTCTTCTAGATCTTTTCTTCTAGATCTTTCTTGGAATCCGACCAATCCGCGAGGCCGGCCGCTCCGAACGTCTTGATTACGATTCGGAACGCGGCTGAGTGATTCCAGTGCCGGGTGCGTACGGGTGGGAGCAAGGAGTAACCCCACCCGCACTCACAGGCACGAGGATTCGGCATGAGGTCCCTGGAACGGCATCGCGACGTCGGCGCGTACGCGCTCGGCATGCTGGACGAGGCGGACGCCTTCCGCTTCGAGGACCACCTCATGGAGTGCGCTCGCTGCGCGGCGCACGTCACCGAGTTCGGACCCACGGCACGGCAGCTGATGCTGTACCGCCGCGCCACGCCGCGCTTCGTGCACCCCATGACCCGGCCCGGCCCCGCGCTGCTGGACCGGCTGCTCGGCGAGGTGGCACGGCGGCGCCGGGCCGGACGCCGGCACGTCCTCTACGGGCTGGCCGCCTCGGTGGTGCTCGCCGTGGGCGGACCCGCGGTCGCCGCCGTCGCAGGGCACACCGACGGGCCCGCCCGATACTCGGCGACCGACGCGGCCACGGGCGTGTGGGCCGAGGTCAGGGCCGCCGACCGGGACTGGGGCAGCGATGTGGAGGTGCGGGTCAAGGACGGCGCGGGCGCCTATTCCTGTCGGCTCGTCGTGGTCGGCCGGGACGGCTCGGAGCAGATCGTGACCACCTGGAACGTCCCCCCGCACGACGCGCGGCCCAGCACGGTCGCGGGCGGCACGACGATGCATCCGGGCCAGATCGACCGCTTCGAGGTGCGCACCGCGGACGGGCGGCCCCTGGTGACCCTCGACGCAGGCTGAGCCGTCACTTGAGCAGCCGGGACAGGCGCCGGTCGGCCAGCGGTTTCCCGCCCGTCTGGCAGGTCGGGCAGTACTGGAGCGAGGAGTCGCTGAAGGACACCTCGCGGATGGTGTCCCCGCACACCGGGCAGGGTTCGCCGGTCCGGCCGTGCACGCGCAGGCCGCCCTTCTTCTCCGCCTTCAGCCGTCCGGCGGCCAGGCCCCTGGAGCGCGCGACCGCCTCCGTCAGGGTGGTGCGCAAAGCCTCGTACAGGGTTCGTGTCTCCCGCGGCGTCAGGGAGGCGGCCAGCTTGAACGGGGACATCTTCGCCGCGTGCAGGATCTCGTCGCTGTAGGCGTTGCCGACACCCGCGATCAGGCCCTGGTCGCGCAGGGCGCCCTTGATCTGCCGCCGCTCCCCCGCGAGCAGCCGGGCGAACCGCTCCTCGTCGAAGTCGTCGGCCAGCGGGTCGGGTCCGAGGCGGGCCACTCCGGGCACCTCCTGCGGATCCCGTACGACGTGGACCGCGAGCCGCTTCTGGGTGCCGGCCTCGGTGAGGTCGAAGCCCGCGCCGTTCTCCAGGGCGACGCGCAGGGCGAGCGGGCCCTTGCCGGGGCGGGGCGCGCCGTCGGGCAGCCGGTCCTTCCACTGGAGCCAGCCCCCGCGGGCCAGATGGGTGACGAGGTGGGGGCCGCCGTCGGTGCTCAGGTCCAGGAACTTGCCGTGCCGGTGCACCGCGGTGACCTCGTGGCCTTCGAGGGCGGTGACCGGGGGGTCGTACGTCTTCAGCACGCTGATCGCGACGGGCAGTACGCGCACGATCTCGTGGCCGACCAGATGGTCGGTCAGGAAGTCCTTGAGCGCTTCGACCTCGGGCAGTTCCGGCATAGGTCCAGAGTGCCACCGGAGCCCCGGGACGCCATGCGGTGCGCCGGACGCCTCGGCTCTCGGCTCCCGGGTCTCGGCTCTGGGCTCTGGGCTCTCAGCTCTGGTCGGGGACCGCGAACTCGCACCACACGCACTTGCCACCGCCGCGCGCCTCCACGCCCCACACGTCGGTGAGCCGGTCCACGAGCAGCAGTCCCCGGCCGGAGACGCCGTCCTCTCCGGGTTCGCGGCGGCGCGGCAGGGCGCTGGAGGAGTCCTCGACCTCGATCCGCAGCCGCCGGTCCGGGCCGCTGAGGACCCGCAGGGTGACGATCGCGGCGCCCTCGGTGTGTATCAGGGCGTTGGTGATCAGTTCGTCGGCCACGAGTTCGATCTCGTACGAGTCCTCCCCGGCGCCCCAGGCCCGCACCGCCGTGCGGATCATGTGCCGGGCCCGGGTCAGGGCTTCGGGGTCGCCGGGGGCCACGTGCTGCTGGAGCCGGCCGACGGGCTGCCGCTCGGCCGGCACCCGGCGGCGCAGCACCAGCAGGGCCACGTCGTCGTCGCCGCCCCGCGCCTCGGCCATCGCGATCAGCCGGTCGGCGAGGTCCCGTACGTCGCCGGGTCCGGCGGCGACGGACCGCGCCAGGGCCCGTATGCCGTCGTCGAGGTCGGCGCCGGGCTGTTCGACCAGGCCGTCGGTGCACAGCACCAGGGACTGCCCGGGATCGAGCTCCATGGTGCCGACCGGGTACTCCAGGCTGCCGAACTCGGCGGACAGGCCGAGCGGCAGCCCCCCGTCGACGGCGACCCGGTGGCAGCTGCCGTCGTTGTGCCGGACCAGCGGGTCGATGTGCCCGGCCCGCACCAGCTGGACCACGCCGGTGGACAGGTCGGCCTCCGCGTACAGGCAGGTGGCGAAGCGGTCCGTGTCGAGTTCGTGCAGGAAGACCGAGGCGCGGGCCATCACGGTGGCCGGAGCGTGGCCCTCGGCGGCGTAGGCGCGCAGCACGATGCGGAGCTGGCCCATGACGGCGGCGGCGTGCGTGTCGTGACCCTGGACGTCGCCGATGACGGCGCCGACCCGGCCGCCGGGCAGCGGGATCAGGTCGTACCAGTCGCCGCCGATGTCCCGGCCCAGGGAGCCGCCCGCGTAGCCGGAGCGGTAGCGGACGGCGACGTCGGCGCCGGGCACGCTGGGGATGGTGCGCGGCAGCATGGCCTGTTGCAGGCCCTGGGCGAGGTCCTTCTCCTGCTCGTAGAGCATGGCCCGCTGGAGGCTCTGCGCGATGCTGCTGCCGAGGGCGATCAGGACGTTGCGCTCCTCCGAGGTGAAGCCCCGCCGGTCGCTGTAGAGCAGGCCCATGCCGCCGATCGGGCGGGCCTGGGCTATCAGCGGCAGATAGGCGGCCGAGGTGATGTCCAGTCCGGTGATGTGCGGCCACAGGATGGGGTAACGCTCGGCGAAGTCCTCCGGGGACTCGATGAAGCGGGGGCTGAGGGTACGCACGGCCTCGCTCATCGGGTACGGCTCGTCGATCCGGGTGACGCGGGTGCCCGGCACGGAGGAGCCCTCGGGGCCCTCGGCGACGAGCCGGATGCGGCCGGCCTCGACCAGGCCGAGGACCAGGCTCTTGGAGCCGAGGAGGGCCAGCCCGTGGGAGTCCTTGACGACGTCGATGACGTCCTGCACGGTGCGCGCGTGGGCGAGGGCGGCGGTGGCGGTCTCCACGACGTTGGTCTGATTGCGCCGGGCCGCGGCCTGGGCGGCCCGCTCCCGGCGGGCGGCGATGTCGTTGAGCTCCTCGGAGGCGTCCCGGATGATCCCGATGATCCTGCGCGGCCGGCTCGTCTGGTCGCGGCGGATGCAGCCCTGGATGTGGGCCCAGCGCAGACCGCCGTCGCGGCGGCGGAGACGGACGTAGGTGCCGTAGTTCTCGCGGCCCTCCTTCATCGCCTGGGCCACCAGCGAATCCAGGCGCTCGCGCTCGGACCGCAGCAGCCGCTCGCCCAGGGTGTCCGGACGGCCGTCGTTCTCCTCAGGGGTGATGTCGAAGATTCGGTGGGCCTGGGCGTCCAAGTGCACGAGCCCGGCGTCCAGGTCCCAGTCGAAGGTGCCCATGCCGTTGAGCGCCAGAATGGGTTCCGGGTGGGCGGGCCAGTCCTCCGGGAGTGACAGGGCAGGCGCTCCCTGATCAGCCATGGGGACACCTTGCCAGGGATTGACTGATTCTTCGAGCCGGGGGTGGGGTAGCCGGGGCCCGTGACTTTCCCGGAGGACGCGAGGAGAGGAGCGCTCGACCGTGGGTTGGTTCACCGCACCCGAATACTGGCTGAGCCGGCTGGTCTTCCAGCGGGCGCTGGCCGCGGTGTATCTCGTCGCGTTCCTGACGGCGGCCCTCCAGTTCCGCGCGCTGCTCGGCGAACGGGGCATGCTGCCGATCCCCCGTTTCCTCGAGCGGGTGCCGTTCACCCGGGCGCCGAGCCTGTTCCACCTGCGCTACTCCGACCGGCTCTTCGCGGCGGTCGCCTGGGCCGGGTGCGCGGTGTCGGCGGCGCTGGTCGCGGGCGCGGACTCGCTGGTGCCGTTGTGGGCGGCCATGCTGCTGTGGCTCGTCCCCTGGGCGCTGTATCTGTCGATCGTCAACGTCGGGCAGACCTGGTACGGCTTCGGATGGGAGTCGCTGCTGCTGGAGACCGGGTTCCTCGCGGTCTTCCTCGGCAACGACGAGGTGGCCCCGCCCGTCGTCGTGCTGTTCCTGCTGCGCTGGATCCTCTTCCGCGTCGAGTTCGGCGCCGGGCTGATCAAGCTGCGCGGCGACGCCTGCTGGCGGAAGCTGACCTGTCTGCACTACCACCACGAGACGCAGCCGATGCCGGGCCCGCTGAGCTGGTTCTTCCACCATCTGCCAAGCCCGGTGCACAAGGCGGAGGTGGCCGCCAACCACGTCACGCAGCTGATCGTGCCGTTCCTGCTGTTCACTCCGCAGCCCATTGCCACGGCCGGCGCCGCGCTGATGATCGTCACGCAGTTGTGGCTGGTGCTGTCCGGGAACTTCTCCTGGCTGAACTGGATCACGATCGTGCTGGCGCTGTCCACGGTCCGCTTCCCGGGGAACGCGCCGTCCGTGCCGGCCGCGCCGCTGTGGTACGAGGCCGTGGTCCTCGCCGTGGCCGCGCTGGTGGTGTTCCTCAGCTACCGCCCGGTGGTGAACATGGTCTCCCGCCGGCAGATCATGAACCGCTCCTTCGACCCGCTGCACCTGGTCAACACCTACGGCGCGTTCGGCAGCGTCAGCCGCGTCCGCTACGAGGTGGTGGTGGAGGGCACGCTGGACGAGGTACGGGACGAGGACCACGAGGAAGCGGACTGGCGGGAGTACGAGTTCCGGGGCAAGCCCGGTGATCCCCGGCACTGGCCGCGCCAGTTCGCGCCCTACCATCTGCGCCTGGACTGGATGATGTGGTTCGCCGCCCTGTCCCCGGCCTACGCGGGCGTCTGGTTCGGCGCGCTGGTGGAGCGGCTCCTGGAGAACGACCGCGACACCCTCCGGCTGCTGCGCCGCTCCCCCTTCCCGCCCGACGAGCCCCCGCGCTACGTCCGCGCCCGGCTCTTCCGCTACCACTACACGACGTGGCGGCAGCTGCGGGCGACCGGCGCCTGCTGGGACCGCGCCTATGTGCGGGACTTCCTGCCGCCGACCCGGCTGGCGGCCGGCACCCGGGAGCCGTGACCGGCCCCCGTTGTCGGACCCGGCCGGTACGGTCGCGGGCATGAGAGCTACGGGCACCTTCACCGTGAAGTCGTTCAACCCCACCGGTCTCAAGCCGGACCCGGACGTCTCCACCGGCCTCCCGGTCGGCGTCGCCACACTGGAGAAGCACTTCGAGGGCGAGATCACCGGCCGCGCGGCGACCCTGTTCACCGCCGCGTACGACCAGGAGTCCGGCGTCGGCACGTATGTGGCGATGGAGTCGTTCGAGGGCACGCTGCACGAGCGGCGGGGCGCCTTCAACTTCGTCCACTCGGCCACGACGACCGGGACCGACCGCACGGCCGAGTTCTTCACCGTCGTCCCGGCCAGCGGCACCGGCGAGCTGGCCGGGATCACCGGCACCGGCGGCCTGCGGATCGACGCGGACGGCACGCACCGGATCTGGTTCGACTACGAACTCGGCTGAGGCGCGCCCGTCCGGTCACAGTCCGTACACGCGAGTGGCCGTCCCCTCGAAGACGGCCGCGCGTTCGCCGGCGGTGAGCTTCGAGGTCAGCTCCCGGGCCGCGGCGAGGACCTCGGCGTATCCCGCGGCCAGGGTGCACACCGGCCAGTCCGAGCCGTACATCAGACGGTCCGGGCCGAAGGCGTCCAGGACCACGTCGGCGTAGGGGCGCAGATCGGCGGTGGTCCAGGTGGCGGGGTCGGCCTCGGTGACCAGGCCGGACAGTTTGCAGACGGTGTTGGGCAGGGCGGCGAGCGCCCGGACGGCCGTGGCCCAGGGCTCGCGTTCGCCCGAGGCGATCGGCGGCTTGCCCAGGTGGTCGAGGACGAAGGTCAGACCGGGATGGCCGACGGCTGACTCGACGCAGGCCGGGAGCTGGTGGGGGACGACGACCAGGTCGTGGACCAGGCCGGCGTCGGAGACCGCCGCCAGCCCCCGGCGGACATCGGGACGGAGCAGCCACCGCGGGTCGGGCTCGGCCTGGACCTGGTGGCGGACGCCCTTGAGGTGCCGGCCGCCGGGCAGGTCCCGCAGCCGGGCCAGTTCGGCCGCGATGTCGGACCGGGTGAGGTCCACCCAGCCGACCACGCCCGCGATCAGGTCGTGCGCGTCCGCCAGGGCCAGCAGCTCGGGGGTCTCTTCGGGCACGGTGACCGTCTGGACGAGGACCGTGCGGTCGACTCCGGCGGCACGGGCCTGCGGCTGAAGGTCCTCGACGGTGAAGTTCCGGCGCAGCGGCCGGAGTTCGTCTCCCGCAATCCAGTCCTGGTCGCGCACCGTCAGGTCCCAGACGTGGTGGTGGGCGTCGACGGTCATGGCATCGCCTCTCGTGACGGTTCCTCCGGGGGCAGCAGTCCGGTGTCTCTCAGCTCCTGCCAGAAGGCGGCGGGCACAGGTGCGGCGAACTGCTCGGCGCAGTCGCGGACTTCATCGGCCGAGCGGGTGCCGACCAGGACGGAGGCCACGGCCGGGTGGTGGGCGCAGAACCTCAGGGCCGCGCCCCGCAGGGTGAGGCCGTGACGGTCGGCCACCGCCTTCATGCGCTGGGCGCGCTCCACCAACTCCGGTGGGGCACTGTCGTAGTTGTACGTGGCTCCGGGCCTGGGGTCCGCAAGCAGGCCGGAGTTGAAGGCGCCGCCGATGACGACGGACACGCCCCGCTCGGCGGCCGCGGGCAGCAGCTCCGTCCGGGCGCGCTGGTCGAGCAGGGTGTACCGGCCGGCGCACAGCACCACGTCCACGTCCGTGTCGCGGACGAAGCGGGTCAGCATCTCCGACTGGTTCATGCCCGCCCCGATGGCCCCGACCACGCCCTGGGCGCGCAGTTCCTCCAGCGCCGGGTAGCCCTCGCGGAAGGCCTGCTCGGCGTGGTCGTCGGGGTCGTGGAGGTAGACGACGTCGACGCGGTCCAGGCCGAGCCGTTCGAGGCTGGCCTCCAGACTTCGCCGTACCCCGTCGGCGCTGAAGTCCCGGACCCGGCGGTGGCTGGCGGTCACGGCGAAACCGTGGGCGAGGTCGCTCCCGCCCCGGTCCGTGGGCTCGAGCAGGCGGCCGACCTTCGTGGAGATCGTGTACGCCGACCGGGGAAGGCTTCGCAGGGCCGCGCCGAGGCGGCGTTCGGACAGGCCGAGGCCGTAGTGCGGGGCGGTTTCGAAGTAGCGGATGCCCTGCTCCCAGGCGGCGGCCACGGCCGCCCGCGCCTGCTCCTCGTCCACTTCGGTGTAGAGGTTGCCGATGGCGGCGGCACCGAAGCCGAGGGCGCTGACCTCGACCCCGCTCCCGCCCAGCGTCCTCATCGGGCCTCCTGTCGCGGCCGCGGGCCCCGCCTGCCGCCGTCGACGGCGAGGGCGGTGCCGGTGGCGCCGGACAGCGGGCTCGCCAAGTCGGTGGCGACCCGCACCGGGGCGACGTCCTCCCGGACGGCCGCGCGGCCGAGGACGTCGTCGAAGCTGGTGGCTGCCTCGATCCAGTACGGGTCGAACTCGGCGAGCGCCCTGGTCCGGCGGATCGCCTGGGTCACCAGCCACTCGGGGTGGGCCCCGGCGAGCAGCCGCCGCAGGGGCGCGCCGGGGCGTTTGACGGCGACGTCCCACACCGCGTTGACGACCGCGCCGACCGCCATGTGCATCACGCCCTTCTCGGGCCCGGGCCGGGGAAGGTTCATCGCGTCGGAGCCGTCGAGTTCGCGCGAGGTGGGGAAGCGGATGTCGTAGGTGTTGACCGCGGTGATGCGGGCGGGCGTCGCGGACACGGATGGCCTTTCGGTCGGTGGCGGGGGAACTCGCGCGGGCGGGCCTGGATGCCGGTCGCTCTCAGGGGCCGGGGGCCGGCAGTGGCGGTTCCGGGCTGCGGGTCCGGGACTCGGACCATTCCCGCAGTTCGTCGGCGCCGACCTCCTCGATCACCGTCCGCAGGGTCTGCCGGGCCGCGGCGTCGCGTTCCGGTTCGGGCAGGAGCAGATACCGGTCGACGGCCCGGCGCAGGGTCTCGCGTGCCCGCGCGGTGAGCACCCAGCGGGAGCCGGGATCGTACAACTGCCGCATGCCGGTGAAGAACACGGCACCGCCCGCGATCACCGCGGTCAGCCAGGCCGGTGCGTGCAGACCGGCGGCGACGACCGTCACCGAGGTGGTGGCGAGGGCGCCCAGCTCCGTGCCGCGGTGCAGCCGCCTGGCCCGGTCGCAGGACCGGGTGTAGAACGTCAACTCCCGTTCGGCCAGGGCCAGCAGGGGATCCGGCTGGGCGGCCCAGGAGTGGTCGGGCACCGCTCTTCGTGTCATCGCCACATCATCGTGGCCCCGCACCCCACCGGAAAAGAGCGGCACGGCTCACCGGGAAAGACCGGCACGGCCCGATCCCGCCGCGCCGCCCCCGGTCCAGGGCCTCACGCGCGCCGCAGCCGCAGCGTCATCAGCTCGAACGGGCGCAGCCGCACGGCGATCCGGCCGCCGTCCCGCTCCGGTTCGGCCGCCTCGGGCAGGGCCCGCTCCAGCAGATCCGTCACCGTCACGTCCGCGACCTCGAACCCGGCCGTCAAGGTCGCCCTGGCCCGGCCGCCGTGGGCCTCGTGGAAGCGGACCACCACGTCACCGCTGCCGTCGTCGGCCAGTTTCACCGCCGTCACGACCACCGCGTCCTCGTCCACCGTCACCAGGGGAGCCACCTCCCCGCCGCCGGTCAGCCGCCGCTCGGGCACATTGATCCGCCAGCCCTCGCGGACCGCGACCCCGATGTCCGCGCCCGGCACCAGGGCGTGCCGGAAGCGGTGCGCGCCCTGGTCGGTCTCGGGGTCGGGGAAGCGCGGGGCGCGCAGCAGCGACATCCGGACCGTGGTGGTGGTGCCCCGGTCGCCGTCGGTGCGGACCGTGCGGGTCACATCGTGGCCGTACGTCGAGTCGTTGACGACGGCGACGCCCCAGCCGGGCTCGGCCACGTGCACGAAACGGTGGTTGCAGGCCTCGAACTTGGCCGCGTCCCAGGAGGTGTTGGTGTGGGTGGGGCGGTAGAAGTGCCCGAACTGCGTCTCCGACGCGTACCGTTCGGCGTGCACGTCGAGCGGGAAGGCCAGCTTGAGGAACTTCTCCGTCTCGTACCAGTCCACCTCCGTGTCCAGCACCAGCCGCCGCTCCCCCGCCGGAAGCGACAGCACCTGGGTGACCCGGGAGTCCCCGAAGGCCCGTACGACCCGCACCGAGGCGCCATCCTCGCCGGCCGTGACGGACTCGGCGTCCGTGAGGTCGGTGACCGTGTTGCGGTAGAACTCGTCCACGTCCCAGGCGTCCCACATGTTCGGGAGGTCCGGGTGCAGTTGGAGGAGGTTCGCGGCCCGGCCCGGAGCGATCGTCTCCCGGCCGGCCTCGATGTCGTACACCGAGACGACCAGGCCCCGGTGGTCGATCCCGATCCACAGCAGACCGTTGTCCAGTACGTGCCCGCCGTCCGCGCGGGGCCTCAGCTCCGTGCTTCCCCCGATGGCGGGGGTGGCGGCGCCGCCGGCCGGGACGCCCGCCCGCGCGTGCGGGGCCGCGTTGAAGACCAGCGGTGTGGCGCCCTCACCCGCCAGCGCGCGTTGCGCGGACTCGACGATCCGGTTCAGCTCCCCGGCGATCCGCTCGTACGTGGCCCGCGCCTCGCGGTGCACCCAGGCGATGGAGGAGCCGGGCAGGATGTCGTGGAACTGGTGCAGCAGCACCGTCTTCCAGATCCGGTCCAACTCCTCGTAGGGGTAGGCGAATCCGGTGCGTACGGCCGCCGTCGCCGCCCACAGCTCGGCCTCCCGCAGCAGGTGTTCGCTGCGCCGGTTGCCCTGCTTGGTCCCGGCCTGGCTGGTGAGAGTGGCGCGGTGCAGCTCCAGGTACAACTCACCGACCCAGACGGGGGCTTGCGGGTACTCGGCCTCGGCCCGGTCGAAGAAGGCCCGCGGTGTCTCCCACAGCACCCTCGCGGAGCCCTCCAGGTCGCGCAGCCGGGCCGCCTTGGCGACCATCTCCCGGGTGGTGCCGCCGCCTCCGTCGCCCCAGCCGGTGGGTGCGAGGGAGTGCCGGGCGGCGCCCTTGTCCTTGAAGGTGCGTGCCGCGTGGGCGATCTCGCCGCCCGTCATGGAGCAGTTGTAGGTGTCGACGGGCGGGAAGTGGGTGAAGATCCGGGTGCCGTCGATGCCCTCCCACCAGAAGGTGTGGTGCGGGAACGCGTTCGTGCGTGACCAGGAGATCTTCTGCGTGAGCAGCCGGGTGGAGCCCGCCGCCCTGATGATCTGCGGCAGTCCGGCGGCGAAGCCGAACGTGTCGGGCAGCCAGGCCTCGTCGTTCTCGACGCCGAACTCGTCGAGGAAGAACCGCTTGCCGTGCACGAACTGCCGGGCCATCGCCTCCGAGCCGGGCATGTTGGTGTCGGACTCCACCCACATGCCGCCGGCCGGCACGAACCGCCCGTCCGCCACGGCCGTCTTCACCCGCGCCCACACCTCGGGCCGCCGCTCCTTGAGCCACGCCCACTGCTGAGCCTGGGACATGGCGAAGACGAACTCCGGCTCGTCCTCGAGCAGCGCGGTCATGTTGGACGCGGTGCGGGCCACCTTGCGCACCGTCTCGCGCAGCGGCCACAGCCACGCCGAGTCGATGTGGGCGTGCCCGACCGCGCTGATCCGGTGCGCGGAGACGGCGGCGGGCGCGGCCAGCACCTCGGTGAGCCGGGCGCGGGCCCGCTCCGCCGTGCCGTTCACGTCCTGGAGGTCGACCGCGTCGAGCGCCCCGTCCACCGCGCGCCGGATCTCCCAGCGGCGCTGCGAGTCCGCCGGCAGCTCGGCCATCAGCTCGCCCAGCACCTCCAGGTCGATGACGAGTTGCCAGACGTTCTCGTCGAACACGGCGAGGTCCATGCGTGTGAGCGTGTACTGCGGCTCGTCGCCCGCCGTCTCTCGGTCGCCGAGCGGAGTGGGCAGGAAACCGGGGATGACGGGGTTGGAGGCGGCCTCGATGTGCAGACGCACCTCCTCGCCGCCCAGGGCGGGGGCGCCGACGCGGACCCACTGGTTGCGCGGGTTGAGCCCTTTCACCGGGGTGCCGTCCGGCCGGAGGACCAGGCCCTCGCACTGGAAGCCGGGCATGTTCTCGTCGAAGCCGAGGTCGAGCAGGGCTTCGACGGTTCTCCCGGCCCATGCCTCGGGCACGGTGCCGGTCACCCGGAACCAGCTGGTGCCCCACGGCGCACCCCACCGGGTGCCCACCTCGATCGGCTCGGGCTCGGCGGCCAGGCCCTCGGCGACCGGTACGGGCTCGCCGGGCGCGTGCCACACCGCCACCTCCAGCGGGACGGACTCGGGATACACGGCGGGACGGATGCGCTCGCCGAGCACCCGCCGGAGGCGGGCCTCGACCAGGCCGCGGTCGTCATGCATGAGGGACGCTCCGTGGGGTGGGCGGGCGGCGGTCCGGACCCGGGGCGGGCATCAACGGGTTCGGGAGTCCGGCCGTTCCCCGTCGGCCGTGCCCTCGCGCGGCTCGGCTCCCTCGGTGTCCGGCCGCGGTGCGCTCGGGCCCCGCAGCGCGAGCCGGCCGTCGCCCTCCTCGGGGCGGGCGCCGCCGGAGTTCCGGTCGCCGTGGCCGTTCAGGTTCTGCCGGACCGAGTCCAGGATCGTCAGGCCCTGGGCGACCAGGCCGGCCGCGATCTCGCCGAGCCCGTCGGCGCCGTTCAGGACGTTGACGTTGGCCCCGGAGAGGCCTCCCGCGGCCTCCTTCACGATCAGCGGCAGCTGGTCGATCAGCATCCGGTCCAGGGCAACACGGTCGTACGACGCCGCGGCCTCGGCCTGGATCTTCATCCGCTGCGCCTCGGCGGCGGCGAGGACCCTGACGCGTTCGGCCTCGGCCTCGGCGGGCTTCACGATCTCGGCCACCAGCTCCTGCTGACGCAACTTGGCCTGCCGCTGAGCCAGTTCGGTCTGGGCGTCGAGCACCTCCTGCCGGGCGTGTGCCTGCGCCAGCGGGCCGGCCTGGGCCGACCGCGCCTGGGCCCGGTCCACCTCGGCCGAGTACTCCGCCTTCACCACCGCGGTCTGCCGGGCGTACTCGGCCTGCTTGCGCGCCGCCTCCTGCTCCGCCTGGGCGGCGGCCTGGTTGGCCTGGGCCTGGGCGATCTGGGCCTGCCGCCGGATGGCCGCCTTGTGCGGCGCGGACATCGCGTCGATGTAGCCGGTGTCCCCGTCGTCGATCGACTGGATCTGCAGCGAGTCCACGATCAGGCCGATCTTCGCCATCTCGGTCTTCGAGGTGTCCAGCACCTCGGCGGCGAGCTTCTGCCGTTCGGTGACGATCTCCTCGACCGTCATCGAGCCGATGATGGCCCGCAGATGGCCGGCGAAGATCCGGCCGGTCAGGACCGACATCTGGTCCTGGTCGGAGAGGAACCGCTGGCCCGCGTTGATGATGCTCTCGGTGTCGTTGCCGACCTTGAAGGCGATGACGGCGCGCACGTGCAGCGCGATGCCCTGCCTGGTGACGCAGGTCTCGACGACCTCGGACTCGCACATCGACAGGGTGAGGAAGCGGACCTTGCGGAAGACGGGGAGCACGAACTTGCCGTGGCCCGTCACCACCCGGAACGGCGCGCCCCCCAGGCCCCGCCTGCCTCCGGAGATCAGCATCGCCTCGTCGGGGGCGGGAACACGGTAACCGAACATGGTCTTGTTCTCCTTAGTCCGGATCAGCCCGGATCAGCCCCGATCCACAGGATCGTCCCGCAATCTCTCCAAGGGGTCGCCCCACGCGATGACGTCGACCTCACGGCATCCGCGTGATTCGACCACGAGCACCGTCGCACCGATCGGCAGCGGTTCCTGCGACCAGGCGAGGAAGGTCTCGGAACCGCCTCTGACCCGTACCAGGATCTCGCCCGGACCGGCGGAACCGCGCGTTCCGATGAGAAGCTCCCCCGTGCAGCCGATCACGGCCTCGTCCTGTGCCATCGCCGACCGGTTCCCCTCGTACGCGTCCTCCTCCTTCGACCTTAGACCCACTCGGACGGGCCGCATACGCCGCTGCACCGGCCTTTCCGCGGCGGGTGGCCTCTCGACGCGGCACCCGCCGCCGGGCACAGTTCTCCCTGCGTACCCGCGAGTACGAAACCGCCCGTCCCCCATCCGAGGAGCGCCCGTGACCAACTGGGCCGGCCGCAGTGCCGCCGAGATCGCCGCCGCCGTACGCGAGAGGCGGGCCACGCCCCGCGAGGTGGTGGCCGAGCACCTCGCCCGTATCGAGCGGCTCGACGGCCGCGTCGGCGCCTTCCGCACCGTCCGTGCCGAGGCCGCGCTCGAGGAGGCCGACGAGGTGGCGGCCCGCGGCGATCTGTCCGGACTGCCGCTCGCGGGTGTGCCGGTGGCCGTCAAGGACAACCTGGTGGTGCGGGGCGAGTCCAAGCGCGTGGGTTCGGCCGCGACCTCGGACACCCCGGCCGTCGACGACCATGTCACGGTGGCCCGGCTGCGGGCGGCGGGCGCGGTGGTCGTCGGGTTGACGAACGTTCCCGAGCTGTGCGTCTTCGGCACCACGGAGAGCGTCCACGGCACCACCCGCAACCCGTGGGACACCACCCGGAACGCGGGCGGCTCCTCGGGCGGCAGCGCGGCGGCGGTCGCCGCCGGCATGGTCCCGATCGCCCTCGGCAACGACGGAATGGGCTCGCTGCGCATCCCGGCCGCCAACTGCGGCCTGGTCACCATCAAGCCGGGTCACGGGGTGGTGCCCGCCGGCATCGGCGAAGGCGACTGGTTCGGCATGGCCGAGAACGGGCCGCTCGCCACGACCGTCGAGGACGCGCGGCTGATGCTCTCCGTGCTGGCCGGCACCGAGGCCGTACGCGGTCGGGAGGCGACCCCGCGCACGATCGCCGTGTCCGTGCGCAGCCCGCTCGCCGGGGTGGGCGTGAGCAGGCCCTACGCCGTTGCCACCCGGGACGCGGCGCGGTTGCTGGCGGGGGCCGGTCACCGGGTGCGCCGGGCCGAGCCGCCGTATCCGATGTCGCTGGGCGTGACGGCTCTGCGGCACTGGACGGCGGGCACCGCCGTGGACGCCGCGGGTCTGGACCCGCGGCGGCTGGCCCGGCGCACCCGGGTGCATGCCGCCGTGGGGCGGCGGTTCCTGAAGGGGGTGCGCGCGGATACGCGACGGGAGGCACTGCGGCGGCGGATGGAGTCGTTCTTCGCCGAGTACGAAGTGCTGCTCACCCCCGCGCTGGCCCGCCGCTCCCCGCAGGCCGGGCCCTGGCACGAGCGGGGCTGGCTGCGCAACGTACTGGCCGACACTTCCTACTCGCCGATGACCCCGCCGTGGAACCTGACCGGATGGCCCGCGATGGCGGTGCCGTTCGGCACGCTGCCCTCGGGCGCCCCGTGCGCCGTTCAACTGGTGGGCCGTCCGGGCTCGGAGGCGGACCTGCTGGACCTGGCGGAGGAGATCGAGCGGCGGTGCCCGTGGACCAGGACGGCGGACCTGCCGCCGGACACATAGGGCCGCCCCGGGCTCGCGGGGCCCGTTCTAGAGGGCCCGGTACATGATGTGCAGGCCCACCAGGCCGTGCCGGGGGTGCTCGAACGCCTCCGGCACCGTGCCGAGGATCCGGAAGCCGAGCGAGGTCCACAGCCCGACGGCGGGGTTGGTCTCCACTACGGCGTTGAAGACCATCGCCCGGTAGCCGGCGGCCGTCGCGGCCTCGAGGACGTGTTCGGCCAGGGCGCGGCCGATGCCGCGTCCGGCCTGGTCGGGATCGACCATGAAGCCCGCGTTGGCGACGCCGGCCGCGGGACCGCCGTAGTTGGGGGTGACGTAGGCGGAGCCGACGACCGCCCCGGTGTCGTCCTCGGCGACGTACACGCGTTTGGCGGGGCTCATCCACAGGGCCCGGGCATCCTCCTCGGAGGTGTCCGGGCCCCAGGCGTAGGTCTCGGCGGCGGCGACGATCCGGTGCCAGAACGGCCAGATCCGCGGCCAGTCCTCGGCCGCGGCTTCTCTGATCAGCATGGGCGTGAGTCTGACACGCCCATGCGGTCGGCGATCGCGACGGGTTCCCGCCGGTCAGTCCACGCTGGGCAGGATGTGCGGCTCGGCCAGGTCGTCCTCGTAGCCCGCCAGGCGGATCGGGGCCGAGCGGGCCCACACGTCGAGGCTGCCCAGGTCCGCGGGCCGTCGGCCCGCGCGCTCCGTGCGTTCGTTGGGGCGCTGCTCGCGATTCGTCTTCTCCGGTGTCACCGCGCACTCCTTATGTGTCGGTCACCCTCGGGGCATGCGGCCGGTACGCACCGCGCCGCCCAAGCCCGCTCGGGTCTGGTTGGTATGCATCTCGGACGCGGTGGCGTCGACAACTGAGGTGCGAGCAGGCCGTGGTGCACCGGCTTGCCCCGGGACGGACCATGGGTGTGGATGGAACCCCTAGTCGCTGTCCGTCCACCCCAGATTAACCAAATGAGCGGCCCCCTGCTCGATGGGGCTGCAAAGAGCAGGTAACTATCTGACGTCGCGCGTGTTGATTGGACCACTTACAGGGCGATTTGTCGCATCATGTGCCGGGCGGGATTCATCCCTGAGGGCTACCCGGCACACCCGTGGGACCGTTCAGGTTCCGTTGGCCGCGCCGCAAGCTCGCCATGATCTGCTGACCCACCACGACGGCTTTCCCGCAGGAGGACCGACGCATGGAGCTGCGCAGCGCCGAGGAGCTCATGGACCTGCTGTACGCCTGCCCGCCCGATGCCCGCGCCCACGCCCTGCGCACCGCCGCCCTGCTGCGCCGGCATCATCCGGCCGACAAGGAGCTCCAGGTGGCGGGCCTGGTCCACGGCATCGGCCGGCTGTTGCGGCCGGGTGGCGGAACCGGTGCGTCCGACCCGGCGGCGGACGCGGTGCACGCACTGCTCGGCGAGCGCGTCTCCCGCCTCGTACGGCGGCACGCGGCGTCCGCCGACGGCCGTCTGCCCGACGAGTCCGACGAGGACGCGCTGTCGCTGCGCCAGGCGGCCGAGGAGGCCGGCGCCACTGGTTTCGACGCCGGCGTCCTGGAGGACTGGCGCACGGTCCTGGAGCTGCTCGCGGCGGGCAACTACCGGCTGCGGACCGTGGACTGACACGACGTCGGAACGGGGCCGGCCGGAGGGCCGCCCCGGCGGTTCACCACTTGCCCGGCGCGTAGTCCTTGAGGAAGACGCCGTACAGGTCCTCACCCTCCTCGCCGCGGACGATCGGGTCGTAGACGCGGGCGGCGCCGTCCACCAGGTCGAGCGGGGCGTGGAAGCCGGCCTCCGCGAGGCGGACCTTGTCGGGATGCGGACGCTCGTCCGTGATCCAGCCGGTGTCGACGGCCGTCATCAGGATGCGGTCCTTCTGGAACATCTCCTCGGCGCTGGTGCGCGTGAGCATGTTCAGGGCGGCCTTGGCCATGTTGGTGTGCGGGTGGCCGGCGCCCTTGTAGCCGCGGTTGAACACGCCCTCCATGGCGGAGACGTTCACGATGTAGGTGCGGCGGGCCGCGGCGGCCGCCATCGCCGGGCGCAGCCGGCTGATCAGGATGAAGGGCGCCGTCGAGTTGCACAGCTGGACCTCCAGCAGCTCCACGGGCGTGACGTCCTCCACCGCCTGGATCCAGCTGTTGGTGTCGTGCAGGTCGGGTACGAGACCGCCGGCGTCGATGGCCGTGCCCGCCGCGATCCGCTCCAGGGACGCCGAGCCGGAGACCAGCGCCAGGTCGGTGACGTCCTGGGCGGTGAGCGCGCCGCCGCCCGCCACCGGCAGCTCCGCGACCGCCCCCGAGCCGAACGTGCCGATCACCTCGGCCGCGGGCAGCTCACCGGCCGGCAGCGGGGCCGACTCGGCGGCGACCAGTTCGCTGTAGGCCTGCGGGGAGCGCCGTACGGTCTGGGCGGCGTTGTTGATCAGGATGTCCAGCGGTCCCTCGGCGGCGACCGAGTCTGCCAGGGCCACCACCTGGGCCGGGTCGCGCAGGTCGATGCCGACGATCTTCAGCCGGTGGATCCACTCGCCGCTGTCGGGCTGGGCCTTGAAGCGGCGGATGGCGTCGTTGGGGAAGCGGGTCGTGATCGTGGTGTGCGCGCCGTCGCGCAGTAGCCGCAGCGCGATGTACATGCCGATCTTGGCGCGGCCGCCGGTGAGCAGGGCGCGCTTGCCCGTGAGGTCGGCGCGGGCGTCCCTGCGGGCGCGGTTCTCGTCGGCGCACCGCGGGCAGAGCTGGTGGTAGAAGTAGTCGACCTCGACATAGCGGGTCTTGCAGACGTAGCAGGAGCGCGGGCGCTGGAGTATGCCCGCGATCTGCCCCTCCCGCGTCGCGGACGAGGGCAGGATGCCCTCGGTCTCGTCGTCGATGCGCTGCGCGGAGCCGGTGGCCGTGGCCTCCGTGACCGCCTTGTCGTTCGCGGTCTTGGCGGCCCGGCGCTCCTGGCGGCGGCGCTGCTTGACCGTGCGGTAGATGTGCGAGGTGGCCCGGCGCACGGCGACGGCGTCCGGGTGGTCCACCTCGATCCCGTCGAGCTCCTTGAGCACACCGAGGCACACGGCGAGGCGTTCGGGGTCGATACCGGGCCCGTACACCACTTCGTCCGTGGCCGTCGAGCCTGCGTCTGTCACCGTCATCGCGCTGCCGTTCCCTGATCACCCGTGCGGCGCTCCGACTCGCGTCCGCTTTCGAACAGGGGATTTTACGGCAGCGCCGGGCCCCCGGGCCAAACCGCGGTGATCAGGGTCCACAGACCGTGATCAGGGTCTCCACCTCCTCGGTCACGGCACGGGCGAGCCGGTTCAGGTCGGGCACGGCCCGCGCGTCGGCGACGAGCCCGTAGTGGACCTGGCCGCGGTAGGTGGAGATCGCGACGGCCAGGGACTGGCCGCGGGCCAGCGGCGCGAAGGGGTAGACCTCGGCCAGCGGATGGCCGCCCAGTTTCAGGCCGATGCCGGGCAGCGGCACGCTGGTGACCAGGATGTCGAACCACAGCCGGGCGGCCTGGGCGACCAGCGGTCCGCCGAGCCGGTGGCCGAGGGCGGGCACGTGGTCGGCGAGCAGCGCGACGGCGCCCGCGCCCCGGTTGGGCCCGGCGTCCTTGTTGCGGTCCATGGCGGTGCGGACGGCGCCGAGCCGGCGCAGTGGGTCCGGGTCGCCGACGGGGAGTTCCATCAGGTAGCCGGAGAGCCGGTTGCCCTGCGGGTGGGCGGTGCGCGGGCGGCGCCTGGAGACCGGGATCAGGGCGCGGGGCGCGATCCCCTCGGTGCCCTCGCCGCGCTCGTCGAGCCAGCGCCGCAGGGCGCCGGCGACGACCGCGATCAGCACGTCGTTGACGGTGCCGCCGACGGCCTTGCGGACCAGGTGCACGTCGTCGATGTCGACGACCGCGCCGGCGGTGCGGCGGGTTCCGGTGGGCTCGGCGGTGAGCGCCGGGGTGGACCGGGTGGCGAGGGACGAGCGGGCGACCGAGGCACCGATGTCCAGGGCGCGGCCCACGTCGGACAGGGCGCCGCGCAGCGCCTCGGGCAGCTTGCGGACGTCGGGCAGCGGACCGCGTGCGGGCGCGGCCGGACGGGGCCGCGAGGTGGGCATGTCCATGGGGTCCAGAACGGCCGCGGCGAGGGTCAGGGCGCGCAGGCCGTCGGCGAGGGCGTGGTGGAACTTGAACAGCACGGCGAAGGAGACGCCGTCCTCGCCCGGCAGCACGTGCGCCTCCCAGGGCGGGCGGTTGCGTGCCAGCGGGCGCTGCATGAGCCGGCCGGCCTCGGCGTGGAAGTCCGTGGCCGGGGCGTGCAGCCGGACGTGGTGGAGCGGGTCGAAGCCGGGGTCGGGTTCGCGGGCGGCGCCGCCGAAGCCGAGCGGGCGCAGCGCCTGGGCGAGGGGCCGGCGCAGGTCGAGCGGCCGCCACACGTCCCTGATCCGCATGTGCAGGCCGGGCACGGCGGCCGCGCGGGCGGCGAGCAGGTCGGCCGCGTGCGCGCCGGCGGTCGGCGAGTGGGCGGAGAAGACCCCGAGGGCGCCGAGGTGCATGGGGTGGTCGGCGGACTCGATGTTCCAGAACGCCAGGTCGAGGGGAGCGAGCAGGTCGGGAGTCAATGGCTTGCCTCGCATCGGCGATGGGTGGGTACGCAGTCAACCGCCCTCGACTGATTACAGTCAAGTACGATCAAGCTACTCTCAGTTAACAACAGATTAAGTCGGACCCATGAAGAAAGGGGTGGGACACATGGGGCCTTTGAGGTCACTTCGGGGCCGCTGCGGGTGTCACCGCAGGGCGGGTGGCGCGGCCTGCGCGGACGTGCCCCACGCCGAGGGCCGGGGTCCCACGGTGTAGCTCAGGGTGCCGAGCGACCGCAGGGCGCGGGTGGTCAGATACGTCCGGTCGTGCGGTGCTCCGCCGGCCCGGACCGACTGGATGTACCGGTCCTTGCGCGAGGTGCCCGGCGCCGTGATGGTGAGGCCGCCGCGCGGGTAGTAGCCGCGGTCCAGGCGCAGGTCGACACGTTCGAAGACGGGCGTGGACAGGCCCCAGGTGGGATAGCCGGGCTGGACGGGGAACAGGCCGATGGAGGCCAGCACGTTCCAGGAGGACATGGTGCCCAGGTCGTCGTTCCCGCTCAGCCCGGCCGGCTCGTCGGTGAACAAGGTCAGCGCGGCGTGCACCACGTCGGTGGTCTTCCACGGCTGCCCCGTCGACAGGTAGGTGTACGGCGCGGCGAGGTCCGGCTCGTTCATCGGGTTGTACTTGTCGGCGTCGTAGTAGGCGTACGGCCCGCTGACCCACGTCTCGCGGCCGGTGCTCTCCGGGTCCTTCAGCAGGTCGGCGTAGGCGAAGAGCGCGTCGAGCCGCGCGTTGGCGGCGCGCCGGCCGCCGATCAGGCGCACCAGGCCGGGCAGGTCCTGCGGCACCAGCCACTGGTACTGCCAGGACGTGCCCTCGTGGAAGCCGACGCCACGGGCCGGGTCCGCCGGTCCGGTGAAGGCGCCGGAGGCGTCGCGGGCGCGGAAGAAGCCGGTGGCGGGGTCGAACAGCTCGCGGTAGGCGCGGGAGCGGGCGGCGTACCGCGTGGCGTCCCCGTGGTGGCCGAGGGCGCGGGCCATCCGGGCGAGCATCGCGTCCGACAGGGCGTACTCCAGGGTCGCCGACGCGCCGAACGCGTAGTCGGAGTGACCGGGCTTCGCGGGCTCGTGGCCCTTGCGGTACGGGACGTAGCCGCGGGCGAGGTAGTCGCGGTTGGCGTCGCGGCCCACGGCCGGGGAGTCGGCGGGCGGCACCCCGTCGGCGTTCCGCCTCAGCGCCCGGTAGGCCCGCTCCTCATAGCCCGTCAGCAGGCCCTGTTGGTAGGCGTTGGTCAGGAACGGGGTGACCGGGTCGCCGGTCATGACGTTCGTCTCGACGGTGCCGTAGCCCCACTTGGGCAGCCAGCCGCTCTCCTCGGCGACCCTGATGACCGAGATCGCCATGTCCCGGGACTCGCGCGGCGCGAGCAGGGCCAGCAACGGGGCCTGGGTGCGGTAGGTGTCCCACAGCGACCAGTTCTGGTAGTAGGTGAAACCCCGCGCGCGGTGGATCCGCCCGTCCCAGCCGGTGTAGCGGCCATCTGCGTCGCTGCCGGTGTTCGGCGCCAGGAACGAGTGGTACAGCGCCGAGTAGAACGTGCGGCGCAGGACCGCGTCGCCGCCCCGGACGCGTACGTCGGCCAGCCGCCTCTCCCAGGACCGCCGGGCCGCGCCGCGCACCGCGTCGAAGGAACGGCCGCCCTCCGCCGCCAGGTTGCCCGCCGCGCCGGCCGCGTCGACGTAGGACAGCGCGGTCGTCGCCTCCACCGTGCGGTCCTCGGTGGTGTCGAAGCGGACGTAGGCGCCGCCGTGTCCGGTTCTGGACCCCGCCGTGACCCTGGTGCCGTCCCAGGTGCCGTACGCCGTGAACGGCCGGTCGAAGCGGGTGACGGTGTAGACCGTGTAGGGCCGGGTGTCCCGGCAGAAGCCGCGGCCCGTGATCGCCGTCCGCACGGTGCGGTCGTCCAGGATCTCCACCTTCGCGGCGACCGGCTTGTGCAGCGCCTGCGCCGCGTTGAGCAGGATGTTGGCCTTGCCGGTGGCCGGGAAGGTGTAGCGCTGCACCCCTGTGCGCGCGCTCGCGGTCAGTTCGGCGCCGATACCGCCGGTACCGGAGGACAGGCCGACGCGGTAGTAGCCGGGGCTCGCCCGCTCGGTGTCGTGACTGAAGGCGGCCGCGTACTTCGCGTAGTCCGTCCGAGTGACGTCACCGGTGGTCGGCAGCACCGGCAGGTCGCCGCCGATGCGGCAGCCGACGCCGGAGAGGTGGACCAGGGAGAAGCCGCGGACGCGGTCCTGGCCATGGTCGTAACCGGTGCTGTGGCCGGTGTCCGGCGAGAGCTGCACCATGCCGAAGGGCACGGCCGCGCCGGGGAAGGTGTTGCCCTCGTTCGCGGTGCCGATGAACGGGTCGACCAGATCGGTGAGCCGGTCGTCGCGCGCTTCGGCGGCCGGTGCGGCGACGGGAGCGGCGGTCAGCGCGAACGCTGCCACCGCCCCCGCCGCGCACAGGCGCGGGCGCCGGGTCCATCTCATGCAGGAAGACCTCCGAAGGAGACGTCACTGCCTGCATGATCCGGTCTGAAGGCCGGTCAGTCCGGCAACCGGCGGGTGTCGCGCGCGACGCGTCGCGGATCGGCGCCCCGTGCGCGGGCCCCGGACGCGCCGCGTCGGGCTACGGGACCAGCTGTCCCTTGCCGAGAGCGATCACACCGCCTTGCGAGACGGTGTACAGCTCGGCGTCCCGCTCGGGGTTGACGCCGATCGTCGCGCCGGGCGGCACCTCGACGTTCTTGTCCAGGACCGCGCCGCGCACGATGGCGCCCCGGCCCACCCGGACGTTGTCGTGCAGCACCGAGCCCTGGACGACCGCGCCCGGGTCGACCCGGACGCCCGGCGACAGCACGGAGCGGGTGACCTGCCCGCGGATCAGGCAGCCGGCGCTGATGATCGACTCGCCCGCGATCCCGCCCGCGTTGAACCGGGCCGGCGAGAGCTGACCCGAGTGGGTGTAGATCGGCCAGTCGCGGTTGTAGAGGTTGAACGCGGGGCGCTCGGCGATCAGGTCCATATGGGCCTCGTAGTACGCGTCGAGCGTGCCGACGTCCCGCCAGTAGCCCTGGTCGCGGCTGGTCTCGCCGGGCACGTGGTTGGCGCCGAAGTCGTACAGCTGCGCCTCGCCGCGGGCGGTGAGCTGGGGCAGGATCGAGCCGCCCATGTCGTGCACCGACCGGTCGTCCTCCGCGTCCCGCTGCAGTGCCTCGATCAGCACCTTGGTGGAGAACACGTAGTTGCCCATGGAGGCGAAGACGCTCTGCGGGTCGTCGGGCAGCCCCGGAGGGTCGGCGGGCTTCTCCAGGAAGCGCTGCACGGTCTGCCCGTCCGAACCGGGGGTGATCACCCCGAACGACGACGACTCGGCGCGCGGCACCCGGATGCCCGCGACCGTCACGCCCGCGCCGCCCTCGATGTGCTCCTTGACCATCTGCCGCGGGTCCATGCGGTAGACGTGGTCGGCACCGAACACCGCTACGTATTCGGGCTGTTCGTCGTGGATCAGGTTGAGCGACTGAAGGATCGCGTCGGCGCTGCCCAGGTACCAGCGGGGTCCGAGCCGCTGTTGGGCGGGGACCGGGGTGATGTAGTTGCCGAGCAGGCTGGACATCCGCCACGTGGTGGTGATGTGCCGGTCCAGCGAGTGCGACTTGTACTGCGTCAGCACGCAGATGCGCAGGATGTCGCCGTTGACGAGGTTGGACAGGACGAAGTCGACGAGCCGGTAGGTGCCGCCGAACGTGACCGCTGGTTTGGCGCGGTCCGCGGTCAGCGGCATCAGCCGTTTGCCCTCTCCGCCCGCGAGGACGATCCCGAGGACCGAAGGTCCACCACGACGCATGGCCGCTCCCCTCACCAGGTTGCCTCCCCCCTGCACCTGAGCAGGAGGGATAGAGCCCTAAGCCTGTCCGAGGATCTCCTCGTAGAGCCGCACGGTGCGCCGGGCGACCGCGTCCCAGCCGAACTCCTCCACCGCGCGCCGTCTTCCGGCCTCACCCATGCGGCGGGCGCCGTCCCGGTCCGCGAGCACCGTGTCGAGTGCGCGGGCGAGCCCCGTCTCGAAATCGTCGTCCACCGGCACGAGTACTCCCGTCCGGCCGTCGTCGACCACCTCGGGGATCCCGCCGACCCGGGAGGCCACGACGGGCGTGCCGCACGCCATCGCCTCCAGGTTGACGATGCCCAGCGGCTCGTAGACCGAGGGGCAGACGAAGGCGGCGGCGTGGGTGAGGAGCTGGATCACGTCCGGGCGCGGCAGCATCCGTGGAATCCAGTGCACGCCGTCGCGGGTCCGGCTCAGCTCCTGGTAGAGGTCCCGGAACTCCCGGTCGATCTCCGGTGTGTCGGGCGCCCCCGCGCACAGCACCACCTGCGCGGCCGGGTCGATGTCCCGTACCGCCCGCAGCAGATGGGGCACGCCCTTCTGCCGGGTGATGCGGCCGACGAACAGCACGTACGGGCGGTCCGGGTCGAGGCCGACGCGGTCGAGGGCGTCCGTGCCGTGGTCCGGCCGGTAGAGGGTGGTGTCGATGCCGTTGTGGATGACGTGCACCCGGGCCGGGTCGAGCGCCGGGTAACAGCCGAGGATGTCCTCGCGCATGGCGCCGGAGACCGCGACGACCGCGTCGGCGGACTCGATCGCGGTGCGCTCGGCCCAGCCGGACAGGGCGTAGCCCCCGCCGAGCTGTTCGGCCTTCCAGGGGCGCAGGGGCTCCAGGGAGTGCGCGGTCATCACGTGCGGCACGCCGTACAGCAGTTTGCCGAGGTGACCGGCGAGGTTGGCGTACCAGGTGTGGGAGTGGACGAGTTCGCGGTCCTGGAGCGCGGCGGCCATGGCGAGGTCGACGGAGAAGGTGCGCAGCGCGTCGTTGGCGCCGTCCAGCGCGGTCCAGGGACGGTGGCGTACGACGCCGTCGGCGCGGCCCTCGCCCCAGCAGTGCACCTCCAGGTCCACCAGCGGTCCGAGTTCCCGCGCGAGGAACTCGACGTGGACGCCCGCACCGCCGTACACGTCCGGCGGGTACTCCCGGGTCAGTAGTCCCACGCGCACCCGCAACCCCCTGGTCCGAAGCGGCCGGTCGCCTTCATGGTCACTCAGATGCGGCCCGTGGGGAAGAGCCCGGCACCCGGGTGAAGCAGCAATCCCCGCAGAGGCCGCCGCCGGGGACGCGGTAGTAGAGGCAGCAACTGCGCCGCCGGAAGCCGGTGCCGGCGCCGGTCAGCGTGCCGGCACCGGCGAGGAGGGGATGGGCGAGGAGCCCGGCGGCCAGCTCCCGGGCGTGGTCGCCGGCCGCGATACGGCCGCTGTCGCGCACCCGGCTCTCCAGCAGGCGTGCCGCGGCCGCCAGCGCGGAGGCCGCGTTGCCCCGCAGCAGCCCGGGTGCGAGGCGGTACCGGGCGCGCAAGGCGGCCGCCAGGGGTTCGAGGTGCCCGTGCAGGACGACGTCCGCGACCGTCTCCGGGTCCGCCGGGCGGCCGCGCACCTCGGTGAGCCACAGGTCGTCCGGGGCGCTGCCGGCGGGGTCCCAGCGGATCAGGCGGGCGTCCAGGTCGGGGAGCCGCCCGTACAGCACGGCGCAGCCGAGCGCGGCCGACCACAGCCGGGCGGCGAGCGCCTGGTGCGCGACCGAGGCGGCGACCCGGGCTTCGGGGGCGCCGATGCCGTCGGCGACCCGGCGGACCCGAACCAGTAGGGGATGCCGGTCGGGATCGGCGGCGGCCGCGGCATAGGCCCGGGCGAGGGTGGGCAGTGGCCGGTGCGGCGGGGCGCCCGTGCGCAGGACGAAGAAGCCGCCGAGGTCGTTCAGTGCGGCGAGGCCGGGGGCGAGGTTCACGGGAAGCAGTAGTACCAAGGCCCGTCGAGCGGTGCGCAAGGGGTTCCGGCAGGGACTCCACGTCCTCTGTCGCCCACCCAGGGGAGGACGGCGGGCGGGGCGTACTCCATCGGCAGTAGGACCTATTGACTGCTCAGGGACGACGACGGGAGGCGATCGGCACGGCAGGGTGGACAACCATGGAAGCCGACCGTTCGTCGCACCGGGGTCGCCGCCCCAGCCCCACGCGGAGGTGCAGCTCATGAGCGCCCTCGCGCTGTCCGTGCTGCTGTCCTTCGTTTCCGCCGTGGCCTACGCCGGCGGTGCGATCGTCCAGGAGCGGGTCGCGGTGTCCTCCCCCGGCGAACGGTACGCGCCGCTGCGCCGGCCCGCCTGGTGGGCGGCGCTGATGCTGAACGGTCTCGGCGGGCTGCTGCACGTGGTGGCCCTGGCCTGCGGCCCGCTCAGCCTGGTGCAGCCGCTGGGTGCCCTGACCATCGTGTTCGCGCTGCCGATGGCGGCGCTGTTCGTCGGCCGGCGGGCCGGCGCCGCCGCCTGGCGCGGCGCGATCATGGCGACGGTGGGGCTCGCGGGTCTGCTGTCCCTGGTGGGCACCTCCGAGGCCCAGTCGCTGACCACCGCACAACGCGGGGGCCTGGCCGTGGTGACCGCCGGTGTGGTCGCGGCGCTCACGGTCGCGGGCCGGGCGGCGCACCGGCATCCGGCGGTGCGCAGCGTGCTGCTCGCCACCGGCTCCGGCATCTCCTTCGGCATGTCCTCGGTGTTCACCAAGACCGTCACGGTCGACTTCACCAACGGGATCGCGGCGTCCGAACTGCCGTCCCTGGCCGCGATAGGCGTCCTGGCCACGGCCGGGATCCTGCTGTCGCAGGCGTCGTACCGGGGCGGTGGCCTGGCGGCGCCGCTGGCCACGCTGACGGTGGTGAACCCGGTGATGGCGGCCGCGGTCGGGCTCACGCTGTTCGGCGAGACCTTCCGCTACGGCACGACGGGCACCGTGCTCGCCCTCGGCTGCGGTGTGGTGGCCGCGGGCGGGCTGATCCTCCTGACGACCGAGCGCATCGAGCGTACGGCTCCGGTCGTGGTGACCGGGACCGGGCAGATGCCCGCCGGGAAGGCGTCGCCCGCCGAGGCGGTGTTGTCCGCCGAGGCGTCCGGGGCCTCCGGGCGGGGCGTGCGGGTGGACGCGGTCGTCGTCCCGGTCCCACCGGCGGCGCGGGAGGAGCACCCCGCGCAGGGCGAACCGCCGCTCATCCTCGGCCTGTTCTACGGCGCCCCGTGCTACGGCCGGCAGTTCTACGCGAACCCCTGCGTTCCGGTGCCCGTGCCCGACCGGCACGAGTCCCGCGTCGGATCCTGACCTCCGGCGCCCGGACCTGGGTACGGGTACGGGTGCGGACACGGGTCCGGCTCTGGATACGGGACCCGGTCCAGTTGCGGCGGGTCAGATAGTGACGCCGCGGGCCCGCAGATAGGCGAGCGGGTCGACGTCGGTGCCGAAGCCGGGCCCCGTGCGCACCTCGAAGTGCAGATGCGGTCCGGTGACATTGCCCGTGGCCCCCGAGCGGCCGATGCCGCGCCCGGCGGCGACCGACTGCCCGGCCCGCACGGATATCGCCGACAGGTGGCCGTACTGCGTGTAGTGGCCGTCGGCGTGCCGGATGACCACCTGGTAGCCGTAGGCGCCGCCCCAGCCCGCGCTGACCACCCGGCCGGCCGCGGCCGCCTTCACCGAGGTGCCGGTGGGAACCTCGAAGTCGACGCCGGTGTGGTAGCCCTTCGACCAGTGGGCGCCAGTCGCGTGGTAGGGCGTGCCGACGCTGCCGCCGACGGGGGCGACGAGGGTGTGCGGGGTCGCGTGGGGCCGGGACTTGGGCGCGCCGACGGCGGGCTTGGCCTCTCTGGCGGGGCGCGTGGCGGTGGACGGCTTGCGGTGCGGCTCGGCCGTCGTACGCGACTTGGGCACGGCCAGCCGCTGACCCGGCTGGATCAGGTTCGGGTCGGCGCCCACGGTCGTGCGGTTGGCGGCGTACAACTGCCGCCAGCCGCCGGAGACATGGCGCTCCTCGGCGATGCCGGAGAGGGTGTCGCCGCGGACCACCTTGTACATCTCGGCGCTGCCGGCCCGCGCCTGCGGCGCGGTCTGCGGCCGTACGTCGACCTCGCGGGCGGAGCTCTTCGCACTGCGCACGGTCCGCTGCCCGGCCGTGTCCGGGTGGACGTCGGGGGCGCCGCCGCCGCGGGCGAGACCGGCCCGGGTCGAGCACACCGGCCAGGCACCGGGTCCCTGCCCGTCGAGCACCTTCTCCGCGACGGCGATCTGCTGGTCCCGGGTGGCCAGGTCCGCGCGGGGCGCGTACCGCGTCCCGCCGTACGCCTCCCAGGTGGACCGGGTGAACTGGAGCCCGCCGTAGTAGCCGTTGCCCGTGTTGATGTGCCAGCTGCCGCTCGACTCGCAGGCCGCCACCTTGTTCCAGGTGGAGGCGTCGGCGGCGTGCGCGGCTCCGGCGCCGATGAGCGGAATGGCCATCCCGGCGCCGCCCGCCGTGACGGTGAGCGAGGCGCGGTTGATCCTGTTCGGCTGGTACCGGCGGTGCCGGCCGCGTACGGCCATCTCAAGCCCCCTCGACATGCGTCAGGAGGGGCGAAAGTAACCGCCGCGAACAGGCCGTGACAAGACGGCTATCGGCCGGTTCGTCACTCCAACTGGCCGGTCGCGGCGCCTGATTGGCCGGATTCGCGAGCCGTGCGCTGAGCCACTGGGCCCCCGCCGCGCGTATGGAAGGGTGCCGGGTCCGGATATGCGCGCGCCGTACCGGCACGTCAGGATGGTCGAAAGGGTATGAACGGCGATACTGGCGGGCACGGACGGCGCGACGGACGGAAGGCCGACGACGAGACCGACGGCGGAACCGGCGGCGGACCGGCCGTCAGCGGCACCGACGGCGGCACCGGCGGCGGACCGGCCGACGGCACCGGCGGCGGGGCCCCAGCGTCCCACTTGATGATTCACCGGATTTTCGAGGAGCAGGCGGTATGAGCACTACAGCCCAGATCGGCGTCACGGGACTCGCGGTCATGGGCCGCAACCTCGCCCGCAATTTCGCGCGCAACGGCTACGCGGTCGCACTGCACAACCGGACGGTGGCCCGGACGCACGCCCTGGTCGAGGAGTTCGGGCACGAGGGGGACTTCGTCGCGGCCGAGACCGCGAAGGAGTTCGTGGCGGCCCTGGAGCGGCCGCGCCGCCTGGTCATCATGGTGAAGGCCGGCGAACCGACCGACGCGGTGATCCAGGAGTTCGCCCCGCTGCTGGAGCCCGGCGACATGATCATCGACGGCGGCAACGCGCACTTCGCGGACACCCGGCGCCGGGAGCGCGAGCTGCGCGAGCAGGGCATCCACTTCGTGGGCACCGGGATCTCCGGCGGCGAGGAGGGCGCGCTGCACGGGCCGAGCATCATGCCGGGCGGCTCGAAGGAGTCGTACCAGTCACTCGGTCCGATGCTGGAGAAGATCTCCGCGAAGGCGAAGGACGGCGCGCCGTGCGTCACGCACGTCGGCCCCGACGGCGCCGGGCACTTCGTGAAGATGGTGCACAACGGCATCGAGTACGCCGACATGCAGCTGATCGGCGAGGCGTACCAGTTGCTGCGCGACGTGGCCGGGTACTCCCCCGCGCAGATCGCGGAGATCTTCCGCACCTGGAACACGGGCCGGCTCGACTCGTACCTGATCGAGATCACGGCGGAGGTCCTGTCCCACGTGGACGCGGCGACCGGCAAGCCGTTCGTGGACGTGGTGGTGGACCAGGCCGAGCAGAAGGGCACCGGCCGCTGGACGGTCCAGATCGCCCTCGACCTGGGCGTACCGGTCTCGGGCATCGCGGAGGCGGTCTTCGCCCGTTCCCTGTCGGGCCACGCCGACCTGCGGGAGGCCTCGCGCGGACTGGCGGGACCGAAGGCGTCCCCGCTGAGCGAGTCGGAGGCGGGCGCCTTCGCCGACCGGGTGGAACAGGCGCTGTACGCCTCGAAGATCGTGTCCTACACCCAGGGCTTCCACGAGATCGCCGCCGGCAGCGCGGAGTACGGCTGGGACATCGACCTCGGCGCGGTCTCCACCATCTGGCGCGGCGGCTGCATCATCCGTGCGGCCTTCCTGGACCGGATCCGCGCGGCTTACGACGCCCGCCCGGACCTGCCGAGCCTGCTGTCCGACGACACCTTCGCCCAGGAGATCGCGGCGGCCCAGGACGACTGGCGCGAGGTCCTGGTCGCCGCGACCCGGCAGGGCGTGCCGACCCCCGGCTTCTCGGCCGCCCTCGCGTACTACGACGCCCTGCGCGCCGAACGGCTGCCCGCCGCGCTCACCCAGGGGCAGCGGGACTTCTTCGGGGCGCACACGTACCGGCGGGTGGACCAGGACGGCTCCTTCCACACGCTGTGGGGCGGGGACCGGTCGGAGGTGACGGCGTAGAGGTTCCGCTTTCGCCTGCCGCCTCGGCCGGGAGTACGGGAGTAGCTGCGTAGCAGGCAGAAGACGGTGGGCGGCTGGGGAGCCGCCCACCGTCTTCCTGCGTTCGGGGGCGGGGCGAGGGGCGGGTACGCCTGGGTGGTACCGGGGTCGGGTCGGTACCGGGCGCGGACCGGGTCCCGGGTCGGGTCGGACGTCAGGTCAGGGGCCGGGTCCGGTCCCGAGGCCGGGTCAGGTCCCGAGGCCGGGTCCGGCGTCAGGTCAGGGGCGGTCCCGGCTCCGGGTTCGGGACCGGCTCCGGGCCCGGCGGGATCGGGGACGGCGGGGGCTCCGGAGGCAGAGGACTGGGCGGCGGGCTGGGGATCGGGCCCGGGGGCGTGGGCGGGATCGGGCCCGGTCCTGGCGGCGGGGCCGGGGGCGGGGGCGCGGGAGGCGGAGTCGGGCCAGGACCGGGTGGTGGGCCCGGCGGACCTGGCGGTGGGCCCGGCAGCGGCCCTGGTGCCGGAGGGGGTTCCGGGGCCGGGGGCGGCTCCGGTGTGGGCACGGGGTGCGGTTGCGGCTGCGGATGCTGGGGGTCCGGACCCGGCATGGGTGAGGGCGAGGTGGGGTCCGGGTACGGGTCGGTCATGGCGTCCTCCGGCCAGTCGGTCGACATCGGCTCTGGACTACTCCCCCACCTACCCGACCCCCGCGCCACCAGTCACCCGACGGGGGCACGGCGAGCAGCCGGGCGGACCCATGGGTGGCGGGCGGCCTGTTCGGCTACGCGGGGGTGTCGAGCGGTCGGGCGGGGCCGTGTCGTGCCGCGCGTGCCGCTGCCTCGAAGCCCGGTCTCGGGCTGGAGAGGACGGGGACCGCGGTCGTCGTGAGGTGCTGGGCGGGAGCCATCGAGGCCTGGGCGAGGACGATCGCGTCGGCGTGGGTGATCCGGTCGGCCACGGTGGCCACCTCACGCACGTATCCCTCGTTGTCGCCGGCCTCGAAGCGGGACCATGCGGCGTCGACGACCACGGGGCGGACGGTGACGGTGTGCCCGGCGCGGCGGGCCTCCTCCTCGATGAGCGCGGTGGTCGGCGCGAGGGTGCTCGCCAGCGCCGCGAGGAGGACCACCCGCGGCCCGGTGGCGACCGCGGCGGCCGCCATGGGGCGGTCCACCCGCAGCACGGGCACGGCGAGCTGCGCCGTCCCCGCCTCCTCCGCGACGCCCCCGAGGGTCGAGCAGGTGCACAGGACCGCCCTGGCTCCCTCGGCGACCGCCCTGCCGAGCACCGCCCCCACCGCGTCCGTCACCGCCGCCGGACCTTCCAGGCGGGCCCGGCTCAGCAGCTCCTCGTCGACGAAGTGCCGTAGCCGGAGGCCGGGGTGGGTCTCGTCGCGCAGCGCGTCGAAGACCGGGACGTGCACCGGCGAGGTGTGCAGCAGGGCGAGCATCGGCCGCTCAGAACCGTTCCGGGTGCGCCGCGAGCCACTCCCGCGCGGCACCCAGCAGCTCGGGGTCGGCCGCCGGGGCCTCGTCGCGGTGGCGTTCGGCCCACTTGACGACGTACGAACAGAGCGGGGCCACGGCGGCGCCCTCGCGCCCGGCGATCGCGTACAGCTCGCGCGTCAGCGAGCCCGCGATGCCCCGGCCCTCGTGGGCCGGCTCCACGATCGTGTGCACGGCTACCATCGCGCGCCTGGGCCGTTCGAGGACGAAGTACTCGATGCGGCCGACGACCGCACCGCCCTGCACTGCCTCGAGGCGTCCCGCCGTCCGGTCGTCGCGGATCTCGATGTCGCTCACGGTCACGCTCCTGGTCGGTCAGCTCGATACGGCCTGCGGGCTGCGCTCCTGGTCGGAACCCGGCACCGGCTCGGAGGCGTCGGCGCCGAGCGCCACCATACGGTTGTCCGCGTCGACGTGGACAACCCGCGGCTGAAGGGCCCGCGCCTCGGCATCGGTGACCTGGGCGTAGCTGATGATGATCACCAGGTCTCCGGGGTGCACGAGATGCGCGGCTGCCCCGTTGATCCCGACGACCCCGGCCCCGCGCTCCCCCTCGATGACGTACGTCTCCAACCGGGCGCCATTGGTGACGTCGACGATGTGGACGAGCTCACCGGGCAGCAGATCGGCGGCGTCGAGCAGGTCCGCGTCAATGGTCACGGATCCCACGTAGTGCAGGTCGGCCTGGGTGACCGTGGCGCGGTGAATTTTGGACTTGAACATGGTGCGCAGCATCGAACTACTCCTGAAGCTAGGCTCCCTGCCTGCGTTCTTGCAGGTCAAGGGCTGGCTCGACACCTTACAGCCAGTCTTGTGTCCGGGCAGCTCTCCCCAGGCTTCTCAGGAAATGGCGACCCAACGGGGGCCCTCGCCAACGGCCGAGATCAGCGTACGCAGCGACCCACGAAGACCTTCATGTCAGCCGGTCCGCCGGGCTCAGAGCCCGTGGCCGGCCCCGCTGGACTGCCGCGGCACTTCTTTGCCCGATCGCGGCCACGGCCTTCTTGAACTGGCGCGGACTCAGCCCGTTGAACTGGCGCGGACTCAGCCCGGTGAACGACCCCATCCGGACGGCTGCGAGGCCGTGATGACACCCACCACGTCGTGATCATCACATCGGGCCTGGCCCGACTCCGCGACGATCGGTGCCGCTACGCTTCCACCAGCGCAGCCGATATCAGCGTGGCAGGGGGGTCGTGAGCCGACCACTACTGTTCCTCGACGGGGACGGGCCCCTCAACCCATATGCGGCCAAGCCGGAGAAGCGTCCCGACGGCTACACCACGCTCAGAGTGCCCCGAGACAGTGGGACTCCAGAGGGCCATCGAGAACTCTCGCTCCGTCGGCACCACCTGCGGGTCTGGCTCAACCCGGAGCACGGACGAGCCGACTCGGCTACGAGCTGTGCTGGGCCACAACGTGGAGAGGGGATGCCAACCGGTGGATCGGTCCAGTGCTCGGCCTTCCTGGGACTACCCTTCGTCGACTTCGGCGACGCCTTGTTCCAAGAGCGCCCCGACGGGGTCCACTGGAAGACTCCTCCTCTGGTGGACTACGCCAACGGCCGTTCCTTCGCCTGGGTGGACGACGAACAGAGTGATCTGGACCAGGCGTACGTGACCACCCACCACCGCGCACGTGGACTTCTGCACCACGTCAACCCGCGGATCGGCTTGCGCGAGGACGACTTCCGGACCCTTGCCGACTTCGCCCGATCTTTGGGCACTTCACAAGCCACCGACTGAGCCTGTCCTGCCCATCGGACAGCTCTGTCCTGGGCTCCGCGATCATTGCGGGACAGGGAGGCCACCTGCGACGACGACGGGGCGCTCTGAGAGGCTCGCTCACATGTCCGACGATCTCCGCGTACCCACTCCCCGCGCCTCATCCGGTGCCGCCCCCGTCTCCCACGGCCCGTGCGTGCTGCTCAAGCACGGCGAGGTCTTCCTCAAGGGCCGCAACCGACACCGCTTCACCGAGCGGCTGCACGACAACCTGCGCGTCTCCCTGCGCGGGGTCGGCGGCTCGACCTGGATCAAGACCGCGCAGAACGTCACCGTGCTGGGCGGGCAGGTCCCCGTTGAGGCCCTGGTGGAGCGGGCCCGGCGGGTCGTCGGCTTCAACTCCGTCGAGCCGGCCGTACGGGTGCCCAGCACCCTCGACGGCATCACGGCGGCGGCGATCGACGCCCTGCGTGCCGTGAGCGGCGAGCGCCGGGGGCTCCGCTTCGCCGTGCGGGTGCGGCGGCGGGACAAGCAGTTCCCGCTGACCTCTTCCCGCATGGAAGTGTTCCTGGGGGCCCGGGTACTCGACGCCGTGCCCGCGCTGACGGTCGACCTCACCACGCCCGGCGTGACGCTGAACGTCGTGATCGACCACAAGGAGACGTACCTCTCCTGTGAACGCCTCCCCGGTCTGAGCGGGCTGCCCGTCGGGGCCAGCGGGCGGGCCCTGGTCCTGCTCTCCGGCGGCTACGACTCCCCCGTCGCCGCCCACCGGGCCATGCGGCGCGGACTGGCGTGCGACTTCGTGCACTTCAACGGCGCTCCCTACACGAACCCGTCGTCCGTGTACAAGGCGTACGCCCTGGCCCGTGAGCTGAACCGCTGCCAGCCGCCCGGAACCCTGCACGTCGTCGCGCTCGGCAAGGCGCAGAAGCAACTCGCCGTGGCAGGGGCCGGGCGGCTCCAGGTGGTCGCCCAACGCCGGCTGATGGTGCGCACCGCCTCCGCGCTGGCCGACCGTATCGGTGCCCAGGCGCTGGTGACGGGCGACAGCCTCGGGCAGGTCGCCAGTCAGACGCTGGCCAACCTGGTCGCGGTGGACGAGGCGGCGGCGCTGCCCGTACTACGTCCGCTGATCGGCTGGGAGAAGCAGGAGATCATCGACGAGGCCCGGTCCATCGGCACCGCCGGCATCTCGGTCCTCCCCGACGAGGACTGCTGCAGTCTGCTCGCCCCTCCCCGGGTCAGCACCGGGGCGCGGCTGCCACACCTGCGGTCGGTCGAGCAGCGCCTCGACCTGGAGGAGGTGGTCGAGGCGCTGCTCGGCTCGGCTCAGGTGCTCCGGCCCGGAGAGGACGAGGAGGCCCCGGTCTCCGGCGACGGCTGCCCGGCGCCTGCCTGACCGGGTGGTCGACGTGCCCCGGGCGAGGCGCCGATGTGCGCCCTTCCGAGGAACGCGACGGTCCTCCTCACCAGGCCGCCTCCGCGGTGGCGCCAGAGCCGGCGAGGCCCAGTTCACGGTCGCCGAGCGGGGCGAAGAAGCGGTTCACGTCGGCGTCGGTCACCTCGGCGAGGGTGTCGGGGGACCAGCGCGGGTCGCGGTCCTTGTCGATGACCTGGGCCCGGATGCCCTCCACCAGGTCGGGGCTGCTCAGGGCCGCGCAGGAGACGCGGTACTCCTGGTCGAGGACCGGCTCCAGCGATCCGAGACGGCGGGCGCGGCGCACGGCGGCCAGGGTGACCTTCACGGCGGTCGGTGACCTGGTGAACAGGGTTTCGGCCGCCTCCTTGGCGGCGGGCTCGCCGTGGTCGAGCAGCCGGCTCACGATGTCCTCGACCGTCGCGCCGGCACAGCAGGGGTCGATCCATTCCCTCTGCCTCTCCAACTCCCCTTCCGGCAGCGGTCGGGCATGGCGCGCCAGCACCTCCCGTACGGGCGTGCCGGCGAGGTCGTCGATGAGGGCCGGCAGGGCCGCTGACGGCACGTAGTGGTCGGCGAGCCCGCAGAGCACGGCGTCGCCGGCGCCGATCTGCGTACCGGTCAGCGCGAGATGGGTGCCCAGTTCCCCGGGGGCGAGGGCCAGCAGATGGGTGCCGCCGACGTCGGGTATGAAGCCGATGCCGGTCTCCGGCATCGCGATCCGCGAGCGCTCGGTGACGATGCGGACGCTGCCGTGCGCGGAGACGCCGACGCCGCCGCCCATCACGATGCCGTCCATGACGGCGACGTACGGCTTCGGATAGCGGGCGATACGGGCGTTGAGGCGGTACTCGTCGCGCCAGAAGGCGGCCGAGGCGGCGCCGTCCCCGTCGCGGACGTCGTCGTGGACGGCGCGGATGTCACCGCCCGCGCACAGGCCGCGCTCCCCCGCGCCGGTGACGACGACGGTCTCCACGACCGGGTCGTGCTCCCAGGCCGTCAGTGCCGCGTCGATGCGGCACACCATCTCGTGGGTGAGGGCGTTGAGGGCCTTCGGCCGGTTGAGGGTGATGTGGGCGGCCCGTCCGTCGGTGTGGACCAGGACGGGTTCCTCGGCGGCGGTCATCCGAACGCCTCCGTCAGGCCGCGGGCCACGATGACACGCATGATCTCGTTGGTTCCTTCCAGGATCTGTTGCACGCGCAGGTCAGGGACGATCTTCTCAAGGCCGTACTCGCCGAGGTAGCCGTAGCCGCCGTGCAGTTGGAGCGCCCGGTCGGCGGCCGAGTGGCCGGTGTCGGTTCGTGCGATCACGCCGTGCATGCCCTGCACGCCGGGCGCCGGAATCGCGGATCCGCGAGGTCCACGGGTCCCGGAGCCTCCTACAGTCGACGTATGCGCATCGTCTCCCTGCTGCCCGCCGCGACCGACATCGTCGCCGAACTCGGACTGTCGGAGCAGTTGGCCGGCCGTACCCACGAGTGCGACTGGCCGCCGCGCGAGGTCGCTTCGGTACCCGTGGTGACCGGGGCCGACCTGGACCAGGACGCGCTCACCAGCCGGGAGATCTCCGACGCCGTCGGCGGGTCGGCGCACTCCGGCTCGTCGCTGTACACGCTGGACACCAAGGCTCTGGCCGCCCTGCGCCCCGACGTGGTGCTCACCCAGGACCTGTGCGACGTGTGCGCGGTGTCGTACGAGAAGGTCAGCCGGACCGTGCGGCTGCTCGACGCCGACACTCGAGTCCTCAGCCTGGAGCCGCGCACGCTCGACGACGTACTGGACTGTCTGGTCACCGTCGGCGACCTGCTCGGCGTGCGCGAGCGCGCGCAGCGGCGCCGGGGCGAGTTGCAGGCGCGCCTCGCCCGGGTGCGCGACGCGGTCGCCGGCCTCGACCGGCCCCGGGTCGTGGCGATCGAGTGGCTCGACCCGCTGTGGCCTGCCGGACACTGGGTGCCCGAGCAGATCACCACCGCCGGAGGTGAGCCTCTCCTCGCCGCGCCCGGCGAGCACACCAAGCCGATGACCTGGGAGGCGGTACGCGCCGCACAACCGGACGTGGTCCTCCTCCTGCCGTGCGGCTTCCCACCTGAACGCACCCTGCGCGAAGCCGCGTTGCTCACCGCGCTGCCCGGCTGGACGGATCTGCCCGCCGTTCGGTCCGGCCGCGTCTGGGTGCTGGACGGGCCGTCCTACTTCAACCGGCCCGGCCCCCGCGTGGTGCGCGGCGCGGAGGTACTCGCCCAGGTCCTGCACGGTGTGCCGGCCGGCGAGGCGGTCACACCGGTCGAGGCCCGCCCGTTCCCCGGCCGGTGACGACGGGCCGGCCTCCTCGCGCGTGCGGGCTTCAGGAATCCGTGGCACGTCGTGGCGGTGTGATGGCGTAAAGGTCGAGGATGTCCGGCAGGGGAGCCACGCCCCGGCCTCCGGCGCGCACCCAGGCGACGATGTCCTCGGTCGCGTCCGCATCGTTGACGAGTCCGAGCCAGACCGGCCGCGCACCGGCGGCCCGGCCCGCGGTGGACGGCTGGACCACGATGACGTTCGCCTGCTCGCACACGTCGAGGCAGTCGGAGATGCGCACCGGCACCTCCGCTCGCAGCCGCGCGGTCTGCGCCGCGTGATCGACCCCGGTCACCTTGGGGCTGCCGCAGCAGCAGTCCCGGCACACGACGACCCGGCACGGCACCGAACCGCTCCCCGTCACGGCACCGCCCGGTGCCTCGTCCGTCGGCCTCTCGGGCACGCCGCACCACTCCCCTCCCGGGGAGATCCGCCCCGGTGTCGCTCGAGGAGGCGACCGCGTGAGTCTCCTGGCTCCCGGGTCTTCACTCGTCCCGCCTTCCCACCCCGGGCGGGGCAGTGGCCTTCCGGAACTCGCTCACCGGTCACAGTGGCGGGACCGCGCCGGATTCTCACCGGCTTCCTCGGACCGCCGTCGCCATTTGTCGCCGATCATCATCCCATTGCCGTTCGCTGACTTGAGAACGGCCCGCTTCGTTCATTTCTGGCACTGCGGGCACCAGACCGTGCGGCGGCCGCCGACGCGGTTCGAGCACAGAGGCCACCCGCAGCGAGGACACATCGGCTCGCTGTCGTCCCTGTGCCCGGTGAGCCAGGAGCGCCTCGGCGGCACGCACCCGGCGCGCACGGACGTCTCAAGGACCCGGCCCATCCCCTCATAGACACGCCGGATCTCGGTCTCGCTCAGGTCGCGCGCGGGAGTCCGCGGAGGGACACGGGCCCGCCAGAGGATCTCGTCGGACAGGAGGTTCCCGAGACCCGCGATCACGGACTGGTCCATCAGCGCGGTCTTGACGGCGCGCCGTCGTCCCGACAGCAGCTCCCTGAATTCCGGCGCGCGCACGGTGAGGGCGTCGGGACCGAGACCGTCCGTGATCCGTTCGATCTCCGTGTCGCCGGCCAACCGCACGCCCTGCAGCTTGCGTTGATCGCGATAGCGGAGGTGCCGGGAACCGTCGATCGTCAGCAGGACGCGGTCGTGCGCCTCTACCGGTTCGTCCGGGGAACAACACCGCAGCGACCCCGTCATGCCGAAATGCCAGACAAGGGTGGGACCGCCGTCGTCCGTCGGCACGAACAACCACTTTCCCTGCCGCCACGCCTCCCCCAGTCGCCTGCCCACCAGCTCCCTCCGCAGCCGCTGTGCGCTGACACCGCGCAGAACCCCCGCGTCCCGCACCTCGACGTCCGTGACACACCGGCGCCGGCCGCAGGTCATCAGCACCTCGCGGAATCCCTCGACATCCGGCAGTTCGGGCATGCGTTCGTCCCGGCTCTTCGTCGTACGGTCGTCAGGCCGCCACACGCGGTGACGGGTACCCGTGGAGGGCGAGCCCACGCGCTCGGCACTCCGCATCCGGGCGTCATGCCTCCGATCGGATGATCGCCGGTTTGACGGACGGCTCGACCGGGATACCCATGGCCCGTGATCCCGTCCAAGGTCGACGACACGCTGCCCGAGCTGGCTCCCTTCGTCCACGCCGTACAGGGCCGAAGGCCCGACGACGGCACGTGGTGCGAGGCGTGGACGGTGCCGGCTACTGAGCCATCGTTGCTTTTGGGCTGACCCGGCCCACGGCCTAGCGGCGCTTCACCCAGCGGGTGTGGCTGCCACGGCGAACAGCCCCTCGTAGGGTGGACCGTCATGGCCGAGTCTCACCCGCTGCTGGGCATGTTCCTCGATGCTGCCGACGGCCGCTTCCCGCCTGCAGACGGCCGCGTAACAGTTCTTCCGCCTCTGCCGGGTGGGCTGGAGTGCTCGGTCGCCTTCACCGGGCACGCCGTGGTCGCCACCGCCCTGTCCACTTCCGACATCCAGGCTCAAGGACCCGACGGTTACGGGGCTTCAATGGCTCCTGATTTCCTGTGCTACCTCGCAGGTCGTGAGGGGTGGATCGACAGTGTCGACGCGACACTCGTTGCGCGTGGCGTGCCGGCCCCTCGCCGCCTGCCTGAACGTCTTGACGTCGATGACCACCCGCGCGTTCGTCATGCTCAGGCTCTGCGTACTGACGTCCGTGTCTACGGAGATGAACGCGGCCTTGTCACACTGGCCGGTGGCCTGGCTGGGCGGCGCGAGATGAGCATCGAACTCAACGACCCTGGTAGCAGCACGGCTGGGCTCGGTCGCTCCCTGCTGCGTGACGCGCTCACCTTGCTCCCCGCCGGTGAGCCGGTTTTCGCCGCTGTCGCCCCAGGCAACGCTCGATCCCTTCGAGCTTTCCTCGCGGCTGGTTACAGCCCCCTGGGCAGCGAGGTCATCATCCGTCCCAAACGGCCGGCCTCGGGGTAGACCCGCATCCGCGCCCAGACCCTGGGCTGATCCTCGCCCAAGAGCGGGGCCGGGTCACCGTTTCCGCCAGGGCAGCCCAGATCAACATGGCCGCGCCGATGCCGAGCATGGCCAATACCCAGGGGTTCAGCAGCGCGTCCACCGAACCCCCCGCTCGTCGTCTGATGCAGTCCGCCTCCGGCGTCCTGACGCGTCGCACTACACCACGAGACCGAGGAAATCCGCCCACGCCGAGGAGGCGACCTCGAATCGCGGCCCGTCGCTCTGCTTGGAGTCGCGTACGTGTACGGCACTGGGGGCGTGTGCGACTTCCACGCAGCTGTCGCCTTCGGACCCGCTGTAGCTGCTCTTGAACCAGTCCAGCTCACGGTTGGTGTTCATAGCGCTCCTCGCATCCGCTGCAACAACTCCGCCGAGTCCGCGGGGGACAGGGCCTGCGAGCGCATCTTGGCATAGCGCATCTGCATGACGCTCACCGCTTCTCGGTCGGAAACCAGCTGCCCGGTCTTCTGCCCTTCCGAGTACCCCAACCACTGACGCTCCGGGGTCTCCAGAAGCTGCATCGGCCCGTCCGTACCCGCGTGGTGCGGCTGCCGCTGCGGCATGATCTGCAGCTCCACGTTCCACGGTTCCGTGCGGACGAGGAGGTGGTCGAGCAGTTCTCGGGTGACCTCCTCACCTCCCGTGTGCCGCAGCAGTACCGACTCCTCGACAATGAAACTGAACGCGACCGGCGGCCTGCGCGTCAACAGTTCCTGCCGCGCCAGCCGGGCGGCGAGCCGCTCCTGGAGCTGCTCCTCCGTAGGCGGAGGCGGCACGTTGAGCATCACCGCCCGCGTGTAGGCCTCGGTCTGGAGCAGCCCCGGCACGACCCGGCACTCGTACGTGCACAGGCTGACCGCCGTCTCCTCCAACTGCGCCCACTCCCGGAACCAGACCGCCAGCCCCCGCTGCCGCCCCACGTGCCGGGCCACCGCGCGCAGCACACCGAACGACTCCAGCGCCTCCTCGGCCCGTTCGACGAAGAGCGCGGTGGGCATCCGCCGGCCCTGCTCGACAGAAGCGACTGACGCATGCGAGTAGTTGAGCCGTTCGGCCAGCTGTTCCTGCGTCAGCAGGGCCCGTTCACGGAAGACCTTCAGGGCCGCCCCGAACGCCTTCATACTGCCGGACGAATCAAGCGCACTGCCACTTGCCATGAATGACGACCCCCTTGTCACACCCGCGTCACCTCTTGCAACGGGTACAACGGCCCGACCATGAGCAGGGGTTACGTGTCCGGCCCGGCTACAACCAGTACAGGACGGCTTGTACGGGCGGCCGGGTGCAGCGTGCGCGCGGCCTGGACGGACGCTGTGAAGGCGTCACTTACGGTCACGAACGGCGATCCCTGAGACTCTTGAACCTGGCCATCGCTGCGTCGAATGACTAGGAGTCCTTCTGTGACGGCACGCCCCGGATACGAGCAGAGCTGGACGATCTACGGTCAACGCCAGCTGGACTACGGCTACTCGCCCCCGGTACCGGATCGCATCGACTGGGGATTCTGGCCCGGCGTGGGTCCCGGAGCCGAGACCCTCGGAGACATCCGCGGCAAGCGGATCCTCGACGTCGGATCCGGTCCCGGACACCACGCCGTCCACCTGGCCCGCGAGTACGGCGCCCTCGTGGACGGCATCGACCTGTCCGCCACCCAGCACCAGCGGGCACTGAACGCTCACGGCAGCGAGCCCGGAGTCCGCTTCCTGTGCGGAGACGTCGCCGAGCATCTGCGTCGCGCGGAACCGTACGAGGCCGCCTACGGCATCCGCACCTTCGCCTGCATCGACCCGCACCACCTGCTGCCGGCCCTGCGGGACGGGCTGGTCGACGGCGCGCCCCTCGTCTTCTCCGCCCTCCACACCGACGCCGACGCACAGGGACCCTCCAACGAGGTCATGCCACGGCAGGAGTTGATCCGACTGCGCGACGGGGAACCCATCCCCACCCAGATGTGGGTGCTCACTCCGCAGCTCTGGGAAGACCTCCTGACCGAGCACGGGTTCCGTGTGGAGGGGGTCGAACTCCTCACCGCACCGGAACCGGACAACCCCGGGATACTCCAACTCGTCCGGGCCCGACGCCACCGCACGACCAGCCCACCTCGCGTGACCAGTCGCCCACGGACCGCCCGGCCGCCCGTACCCCACGCCGCGATCGGTGTCGGAGCCATCGTGTTCGGCGAGCGGGGCCTGCTGCTGGGACGGCACCGGCACGGCACCTGGGAGCTGCCTGGGGGCACCGTCGAACCCGGAGAGTCCCTCCACGACACCGTCGTGCGCGAACTCGCCGAGGAGACCGGGCTCGTCGCGCGCCCCGAGGACGTGACTCTGCTGGGCACGCTCATCGACCACGTCGACGACGTCGTACGCGTCACCGTCGGCGCCGTCGTCACGGCCTGGCGGGGCGAGCCCGCCGACCAGCCGCACGAAAGCGTCGGCGAGTGGCGGTGGTGGGCCCTGGACGAGCTGCCGCAGGGACTGTTCGTGTGCAGTGCCCAGATCCTCACGTCCTGGCGCTCCGACCTGCCGCCCATCGAACACACACCTGCGCACTTCACCCCGTACGCAGACCGGACACCGACCCCTGCGAAGGCGAACAGCACACTCTGAGTGGCCCCCCCGCCCCAGCCCGGGTCGCCGCCGACAGGCGGTACGCGTCGAGTGTTGTCCATGATGTCTGCAATAGTCGCGATGTCCGTGATGTTCGCTGTGCTCGATTCCGCGGCGGTACCGCAGGGGTACTCATGGAGCAGTGAGCCCGACGGGCGCGCGGTGAGGAGGGCCATGAGGCGATGACGGTGTTCGCCGTCAACCCGATGGACAGCGCCTCGGTGCTGGCCGCCTTCGGTGCGCTGGGGGTCCTGGTCGTGACCTTCGCCGAGTCGGGTCTGATCGTGGTCGGCTTCTTCCTTCCCGGTGACACGCTGCTCATCCCGGCCGGTGTGCTGTGCGCGCAGACCGACGGCCAGGTGCCGCGGCTGGCGTTGTGGCAGGTCCTTGTGTGCGCTGCCGTGGGCACGGTGGCGGGCGGGCAGGTGGGGTTCCTGCTCGGGCGGCGGGGCGGGCGGACCCTGCTGGCCCGCACCTCCAACCGGCGTCTGAAGGAGCGGGCGGCGCGGGCACAGGCACTCCTGGCCCGCTACGGGCAGGGCAAGGCGCTCGTGATCGGCCGCTTCATCCCGATGCTGCGGTCCGTGCTGCACCCGGCGGCCGGGGCGCTCGGCGTGCCACCTTCACGCTCTGGGCGACCGTCGGGGGCGTGCTCTGGACCCAGAGCCTGGTGCTGGCCGGGTACGCCCTGGGGGCGTCGGTCCCCCGCATCGGGGACTACCTCCTGGCCATGGTCGCCGTGCTCATCGTGCTCTCCCTGGTGCCCCTGCTCGTGCAGGCGCGGCGTACGCGGCACGCCCGGCAATCGCCGCCGCGGTGAGTCCGCCCCCACAGTGAGCGGGGGGCGGCGGTCGCCCGAGTGTGGCTCCCGCCGCCCCCGCCCCGCACCCCCCGGCGTCGCCTACGCAACCGCCTCGATGCCCGGCGCCTCCCCCGCCTCCCGCGCCTCCTCGGCCCGCTGCTCGAACTGCGTGCGGTGCAGCTCCGCGTACCGGCCGTCCGCCGCCAGGAGTTCGTCGTGGGTGCCGCGTTCGACGATCAGTCCGCCCTCGACGACCAGGATGAGGTCGGCGGCCCGCACCGTGGACAGCCGGTGGGCGATCACCACCGCGGTCCGGCCCTCCAGGGCCTCGGCCAGCGCCTCCTGTACGGCCGCCTCCGAGGTGTTGTCGAGGTGGGCGGTGGCCTCGTCGAGGATGACCACCCGCTGGCGGGCCAGCAGCAGCCGGGCGATGGTCATGCGCTGGCGTTCGCCGCCGGACAGGCGGTAGCCGCGCTCGCCGACGACGGTGTCGAGGCCGTCGGGCAGGGAGCGCACGAGGTCGTCGAGGCGGGCCCGGCGCAGGGCGTCCCACAGTTCCGCGTCGGTCGCCGAGGGGCGGGCCAGCAGCAGGTTGGCGCGCACGGAGTCGTGGAAGAGGTGGCCGTCCTGGGTGACCATGCCGAGAGTCGCCCGCAGGGACGCGGAGGTCAGGTCGCGGACGTCGACGCCGCCGACGCGCACGGCTCCCTCGTCGACGTCGTACAGGCGCGGCAGCAGTTGCGCGATCGTCGACTTGCCGGCGCCGGAGGAGCCGACGAGGGCGACGGTCTGCCCGGCCTCGGCGCGGAAGGAGACGCCGTGCAGGACCTCTGCGCCGTCGCGGGTGTCGAGGCCGGCGACCTCCTCCAGTGAGGCGAGGGAGACCTTGTCGGCGGACGGGTAGCCGAAGCGGACGCCGTCGAACTCCACGGCGAGGGGGCCCTCGGGCACCGGGCGGGCGTCCGGCTTCTCCTCGATCAGCGGCTTGAGGTCGAGCACCTCGAAGACCCGCTCGAAGCTGACCAGGGCGCTCATCACCTCCACGCGCGCCCCGGCGAGCGCGGTGAGCGGCGCGTACAGGCGGGTCAGCAGCAGGGCGAGCGACACGACGGCGCCCGGCTCCAGGGTGCCGCGCAGTGCGAAGTACCCGCCGAGGCCGTAGACCAGGGCCAGCGCCAGCGAGGACACCAGGGTCAGCGCGGTGATGAAGGCGGACTGCGCCGTCGCCGTACGGATGCCGATGTCCCGTACCCGGCCGGCGCGGGACGCGAACTCCTCCGACTCCTGCTCCGGACGGCCGAAGAGCTTGATCAGGGTGGCGCCGGGGGCGGAGAAGCGCTCCGTCATCCGGGTGCCCATCGCCGCGTTCAGCGTGGCCGCCTCCCGCTGCATACGGGCCATCCGGGTGCCCATCCGCCGGGCCGGCACCACGAACACCGGCAGCAGCACCAGGGCGAGCAGGGTGATCTGCCAGGACAGGGTGAGCATGACGGCGAGGGTGAGCAGCAGCGTGACCACGTTGCTGACGACACCGGAGAGGGTGTTGCTGAAGGCCCGCTGGGCGCCGATGACGTCGTTGTTGAGCCGGGAGACGAGCGCTCCCGTACGCGTGCGCGTGAAGAACGCCACCGGCATGCGCTGCACATGGTCGAACACCGCCGTGCGCAGATCGAGGATGAGTCCCTCGCCGAGCGTGGCCGACAGGCGTCTGCCGAGGATGCCGAACGCCGCCTCGGCCACCGCGATCAGGGCGATGAGCAGGGCCAGGCGTACGACCGTGCCCTGGTCGCCCCGTGACACGATCACGTCGACGACGCGCCCGGCGAGTACGGGGGTCGCCACCGCGAGCAGCGCGGTCACCACCCCGAGGGCGACGAACTGCGCGATACGGCGGCGGTGGGGCCGGGCGAACGCGCCGATGCGGCGCAGCGTCGCGCGGGCGAGCGGACGCCGCTCCTGCTGGGCGGTCATGACGCTGTGCAGCTGCGTCCAGGCGGTGGTTTCCATGCTCATAAAGAAGAACCTAGAACCTCAAGCATCGTTGAGGTCAATGTGCGCACCCCGAAGGCCCCGACTGCTCCCGACCCGCTTTCCGCTCGTAAGGCGCCGTCCTCGGTTCCGCCACCCGCCGTTGGCGCGGCGGGTAAACCCTCTCCGGATGTGACCCCGGATGTGACAGCGGCCGAACTTCGCGATCTGCGGCCAGGACGGCTCCCGCGGCGCCTGCCCGTGCGCCAGGTGCTGTGCCTGCTGCCGGTGCTGCTCGTGGCGGTGGCCGCGGTGCAGCACTGGTCGGTGCTGGCCGAGGGCTTCGCGCACCTGCGGAGCGCCGAGTGGCCATGGCTGCTGGCCGCGGTCGGCACGACCTGTCTGACCTGGGTCGCGGCGGCCGTCACCCGGCAGGGCGCGGTCGTCCAGCGGTTGCCGAGACGGCGGCTGCTCGCCACCCAGTTCGCGGCCGGCGCCGCCAACCACCTGTTGCCGACGGGCCTCGGGGCGAGCGCGGTGAACCTGCGGTTCCTGACGGTGTGCGGGGTCTCCCTGGCCCGGTCCTCGGCCGCGCTCGCGCTGTACATGCTCGCGGAGAGCATCGCCCGGCTGGCACTGCTCGCCGCCCTGCTCCTCGCGTTCCCGAACGCGCTGCGGCTCGGCGGCCTGCTGCCCTCGGGCGTGGCCGGTCCGCTGCTGTACACCGTGGGCGCGGTCCTGCTCGCCGCGACCGGCGCGGCACTGTGCGTACGGCGGCTGCGCTCGGCGGTCGCCTCCTTCGTGCGCACCGCGCTGAGCGAGGCGCGCTCGGTGCACTCCCGTCCGGCGCGGGCGCTCGCGCTGTGGGGCGGCTCGCTGGCCTTCCCGGCCCTTCAGGCGGTCTCACTGGTCGCGGTGGGGCAGGCGCTGGCGCTGCCGGTGCCGTCCGTGTACATGGCGCTGGCGTACCTGGCGGCCACCACCGCCGTCGCGCTGGTGCCCACGCCCGGTGGGTTCGGCTCGGTGGAGGCCGCGCTCGTCGTGGCGCTGGTGGCGGCGGGCGGGCCGGCCGCGGTCGCCACGGCGGTGGTGGTCGCCTACCGGATCATCACGGTGTGGCTGCCGCTGCTACCGGGCGCGCTGACGCTGGGGGCACTGGTACGGCTGAAGGTCATCTGACCGTCCCCCTCCCCCGCGGCTCCGTCTCCCGCACGAGGTGACCGAGGAGTAACCTGCCGTCCCACCACGCAGCAGGAGATCCCAGCAGGAGGTCGCCGTCATGCCGGTCCGGATCGAGCGCCAGGGGTACGTCACCACGGTCGTCCTGTCCCGGCCCGGGGCCCGGAACGCGGTGGACGGTCCGACGGCCGCCGAACTCGCCGACGCCTTCCGCCTGTTCGAGTCCGACGCGGAGGCCAGGGTGGCGGTGCTGTGGGGCGAGGGCGGCACGTTCTGCGCGGGCGCGGACCTGAAGGCGGTCGGCACCGGCCGGGGCAACCGGGTCGCGGACGACGGCGACGGGCCGATGGGGCCGACCCGGATGCTGCTGTCCAAGCCGGTGATCGCGGCGGTGGCCGGCCATGCCGTGGCGGGCGGTCTGGAACTGGCGCTGTGGTGCGATCTGCGGGTGGCGGAGGAGGACGCCGTGTTCGGTGTGTTCTGCCGCCGCTGGGGCGTGCCGCTGATCGACGGCGGCACGGTACGGCTGCCCCGGCTGATCGGCACCAGCCGCGCCATGGACATGATCCTCACCGGACGGCCGGTCCCGGCCCGCGAGGCGTACGAGATGGGCCTGGCGAACCGGCTCGTCCCCACCGGCCGCGCCCGCGCCGAGGCCGAGCGGCTGGCGGCCCGGCTCGCCGGCTTCCCCCAGGCCTGCCTGCGCGCGGACCGCGCCTCGGTCCTGGACCAGGAGTCCCTGGACGAGGTGTCGGCCCTGCGCGGGGAGCTCCGGCGCGGCAGGGGCGTACTGGTCGAGGGCCTTCAGGGCGCGGCCCGGTTCGCCGCCGGGGCGGGACGGCACGGCTCGTTCGCGGACGAGTGAGCCCGCCCCCCAGGAACGATTGAGCCAACCCTCCAGGGACGAGTGAGCCAACCCTCCGGATCCGGGGCGGACCCCTGTCGAGCCGGGGACCGTCACGAGATATCTTGATGTCGAGCAATGTTGCAGACGTGGAGCGGAGCACCCGGTGACTGACTCGACCATCATCTACACACACACTGACGAGGCCCCGGCCCTGGCGACGTATTCCTTCCTGCCGGTGGTCCAGGCGTACGCCTCGCAGGCGGGTGTCGCGGTGGAGACGCGTGACATCTCGCTGGCCGGGCGCATCATCGCCGTGTTCCCGGAGTACCTCGCCGAGGACCAGCGGATCCCGGACGCGCTGACCGAGCTGGGCGAGCTCGCCAAGACGCCCGAGGCCAACATCATCAAGCTGCCGAACATCTCGGCCTCCATCCCGCAGCTGAGGGCCGCGATCGCCGAGCTCCAGGGCCAGGGCTACGCGCTGCCGGACTACCCGGACGACCCGAAGACCGACGAGGAGCGCGAGATCCGCGCCCGCTACGACAAGGTCAAGGGCTCCGCGGTGAACCCGGTGCTGCGCGAGGGCAACTCCGACCGCCGCGCCCCCGCCTCGGTGAAGAACTACGCCAAGACCCACCCGCACCGCATGGGCGCCTGGACCGCCGATTCCAAGACCAACGTGGCGACCATGGGCGTCGACGACTTCCGCTCCACCGAGAAGTCCACGGTGATCGCCGAGGACGGCGCGCTGCGCATCGAGCTGAAGGGCGACGACGGCTCCACCACCGTGCTGCGCGAGTCCGTGCCCGTCCTGAAGGGCGAGGTCGTGGACGCCTCCGTGATGCGCGTCGCCGCGCTGCGCGAGTTCCTCACCGCCCAGGTCGCCCGCGCCAAGCAGGAGGGCGTCCTGTTCTCCGTGCATCTGAAGGCCACGATGATGAAGGTCTCCGACCCGATCGTCTTCGGTCACGTGGTGCGCGCCTTCTTCCCGAAGACGTTCGCGAAGTACGGCGAGGCGTTCGCCGCGGCCGGCCTGACCCCGAACGACGGTCTGGGTGGCATCTACAAGGGCCTGGAGAACCTGCCGGAGGGCGCCGAGATCAAGGCCTCCTTCGACGCCGAGCTCGCCGAGGGCCCGGAGCTGGCGATGGTCGACTCCGACAAGGGCATCACCAACCTGCACGTCCCCTCCGACGTGATCGTGGACGCCTCCATGCCGGCCATGATCCGCACCTCCGGCCACATGTGGGGCCCGGACGGCCAGGAGCACGACACCCTCGCGGTCATCCCGGACTCCAGCTACGCGGGCGTCTACCAGGCCGTGCTCGACGACTGCCGCGCCCACGGCGCCTACGACCCGTCGACCATGGGCTCGGTCCCGAACGTGGGCCTGATGGCGCAGAAGGCCGAGGAGTACGGCAGCCACGACAAGACCTTCGAGATCCCGGTCACCGGCACCGTCCGCCTGGTCGACCAGGCCGGCCACGCCGTGCTCGAGCAGACCGTCTCGGCCGGTGACATCTTCCGCGCCTGCCAGACCAAGGACGCCCCGATCAAGGACTGGGTGAAGCTGGCCGTCACCCGCGCCCGCGCCACCGGCGACCCGGCCGTGTTCTGGCTGGACGAGGGCCGCGCCCACGACGCCAACCTGATCGCCAAGGTCGAGCAGTACCTGCCGGAGCACGAGACCGAGGGCCTGGACATCAAGATCCTGTCCCCGGAGGAGGCCACCAAGCTGTCCGTGGAGCGCATCCGCCGCGGCGAGAACACCATCTCGGTCACCGGCAACGTGCTGCGCGACTACCTCACCGACCTGTTCCCGATCCTGGAGCTGGGCACCAGCGCCAAGATGCTCTCCGTGGTCCCGCTGATGGCGGGCGGCGGCCTGTTCGAGACGGGCGCCGGCGGCTCCGCGCCGAAGCACGTGCAGCAGCTGGTCAAGGAGGACTACCTGCGCTGGGACTCCCTGGGCGAGTTCTTCGCCCTGGTGCCGTCCCTGGAGCAGTACGCCCAGGCCACCGGCAACGCCCGCGCCAAGGTGCTCGCCGACACCCTGGACCGGGCCACGGCGACCTTCCTCAACGAGGACAAGTCCCCGACCCGTCGCGTCGGCGGCATCGACAACCGCGGCAGCCACTTCTTCCTGTCCCTGTACTGGGCGCAGGAGCTGGCGAAGCAGACCGACGACGCCGGTCTGGCCAAGGCGTTCGCGCCGCTCGCCGAGACCCTCGCCGCCAACGAGCAGCAGATCGTCGACGAGCTGATCGCTGTCCAGGGCAAGCCGGCCGAGATCGGCGGCTACTACCAGCCCGACCCGGCCAAGGCCGCCGCGGTCATGCGCCCGTCGGCCACCTGGAACGAGGCGCTGGCCGCCCTCTGAGCCGACCCGGGCCCGGCACCCCGCCGGGCCCGACGGTCCTCACCGCTCCGCCCCGACCGGCATCCCGCCGGCCGGGGCGGAGCCCTTTTGTGACGGCTGCGTGTCATCCCCGCTCCGGCGCTGGTGCGCCGTGGAGCCCTGTGTTTACCTGGGTCGCATGATCGCGCTCGTGAGCCGCCGCCACGTCGACTACGGACGTGTCACCAGCACGGGTTGTCGCCTCACCGGCTGACGTACCCGCGGACCGCCGTCACGTCACGGCCCTCGGGTCCTCCGTCGTTTCTCTCCCTCATCTCGTTCATCCCGCGGTTCCCGCACGCGCTCACGCGTGCCCGGGAGCTGCGGCACACCCGTGGCATGCCGCGCCACCGCACTCCGTACGAGGAGCACCATGAGCGACCCCACCCAGCCCATCGACGCCGTCGCCGCCGGTCACACGCCCGACGAGGCGTCCGCCGGGCCCGACACCTCCGCCTGGTCGTTCGAGACCAAGCAGGTCCACGCCGGGGCCGCGCCCGACCCGGCGACCGGAGCGCGGGCGACGCCGATCTACCAGACCACGTCGTTCGTCTTCCGGGACACCCAGCACGCCGCCGATCTGTTCTCGCTGGCCGAGCCCGGCAACATCTACACCCGCATCCACAACCCCACCCAGGACGTCTTCGAGCAGCGGATCGCCGCCCTCGAGGGCGGAGTCGCCGCGGTCGCGCTGTCCTCCGGGCAGGCCGCGGAGACGCTCGCTCTGCTGACGGTCGCGCGCGCCGGCGACCACATCGTCTCCAGTACGTCGCTGTACGGCGGCACGTACAACCTGTTCCGGCACACCCTGCCGAAGTTCGGCATCGAGGTGTCGTTCGTGGACGACCCGGACGACCCGGACGCCTGGCGGGCGGCGATCCGGCCGGACACCAAGGCGCTGTTCGCGGAGACGCTGGGCAATCCGCGCGGCAACGTGCTGGACGTGCGGGCGGTCGCCGACGTGGCGCACGCGGCGGGCGTGCCGCTGATCGTGGACAACACGGTGCCGACGCCCTACCTCCTGCGCCCGATCGAGCACGGCGCGGACGTCGTGGTGCACTCGGCGACCAAGTTCCTCGGCGGGCACGGCACCGCGATCGCGGGGGTCGTGGTGGACGGCGGCACCTTCGACTTCGGCGCGCACGCCGACCGCTTCCCGGACTTCACCGAGCCCGACCCCAGCTACCACGGTCTGCGCTACTGGCCGGCGCTCGGGCCGGGCGCGTTCGCCGCCAAGCTGCGGGTGCAGCTGCTGCGCGACCTGGGACCGGCGCTGTCCCCGCACTCGGCGTTCCTGCTGCTTCAGGGCGTGGAGACGCTGAGCCTGCGCATCGAGCGGCACTCCGCCAACGCGCAGGCCCTCGCGGAGTGGCTGGAGCGGCGCGACGAGGTGTCCGCGGTCCACTACGCGGGACTCCCCTCCAGCCCCTGGTACGAGGCGGGGCGCAGGTACCTGCCACGGGGCGCGGGAGCGGTGGTCTCCTTCGAGCTGCGCGACGGGGTCGCGGCGGGCAAGCGGTTCGTGGACGGGGTGGAGCTGTTCAGCCATCTCGCCAACATCGGCGACGTGCGGAGCCTGATCATCCACCCGGCGTCCACCACGCACAGCCAGCTGGACGAGGAGCAGTTGGCGGCGACCGGGACCGCGCCGGGCCTGGTGCGGCTGTCGGTCGGCGTCGAGAGCCTCGCCGACCTGAAGGCCGATCTGGAGGCCGGCTTCCGCGCGGCCAAGGGGGCGTCCTGAACAACGTGCTCGCCTCCCACGCGGACGCGCTCCCCCGCCCGCCGGCCTCCGGGGCCTGGCGGGCGGGGGACCCGCCGGGGCGCCGTCGGTGGCACGGGCTCCGCCGGCCCCTGCCGCTGGAGGCGGGGGGTGAACTGGCGGGCGTACGGCTGGCGTTCGAGACGTGGGGCCGCCTGGCCCCGGACGCCTCCAACGCGGTGCTGGTGCTGCACGCCCTCACCGGTGACAGCCATGTCACCGGGCCGGCCGGGCCCGGTCATCCCACGCCGGGCTGGTGGGAGGGGCTGGTCGGGCCGGGCCGGGCGCTGGACACCGACCGGTGGTTCGTCGTCGCGCCGAACGTGCTGGGCGGCTGCCAGGGCAGTACGGGACCGGCCTCGCCGCGACCCGACGGGACGCGGTCCTGGGGCGGGGCCTTCCCGTTCGTGACCCCGCGGGACCAGGTGGCGGCCGAGCGGGACCTGGCGGACGCGCTGGGCATCGAGAGGTGGGCCCTGGTGGCCGGCGGCTCGATGGGCGGGATACGGGCCCTGGAATGGGCGGTGTCGTACCCGGAGCGCACGGGAGGCCTGCTGCTGCTCGCCACGACGGCGGCGGCGAGCGCGGAGCAGATCGCCTGGGCGAACGTCCAGTTGCACGCCATCCGCAGCGACCCGCACTGGCGCGGCGGCGACTACCACGACACCGGCCGCGGACCGCACGCCGGCCTGGGTCTCGCCCGCCGGCTGGCCCATGTCACCTACCGGAGCGAGCCCGAACTCCAGCTCCGTTTCGGCCGCTCGTCGCAGGGTGCGGAGCACCCGTGGCACGGCGGCCGCTACCAGGTGGAGTCCTACCTCGACCACCACGCGGGCAAGCTGGTACGGCGGTTCGACGCGGCCAGCTACGTCGTCCTGACCGAGGCGATGAACGCCCACGACGCCGGCCGTGCCCGGGGCGGTGTGCGCGCCGCCCTGCGCCGGGTGACCGCCCCCACGCTGGTGGCCGGGGTCGACTCCGACCGCCTCTACCCGCTCGCCCAGCAGGCCGAGTTGGCCGACGGGATCCCGGGCGCCGACCGCCTCCGGGTGATCGAGTCGCCGTACGGCCACGACGGCTTCCTGATCGAGACGGAGCAGGTGGGACGGTTGGTCCGGGAGCTGCTGGGAGCGGTCTGAGCCGCGCTGTCAGTGGGGTGCGGCAGGATCGAGGGGCCACGGCGTCGAGACCCGCCTGGCGAGGCGAAGAGAGACAGGAACAGCCCCATGCCCGACACCCCGCCGTCCTTCGAACTGCTGCCCGGCGCCGCCGAGTCGCCGGTGATCCTGCACGTGCCGCACGCGGCGCGGGCGATACCGGCCGATGTCCGCGCCGGTATCGTGCTGGACGACGCGGCGCTGGAGCGGGAACTGGACCACATCACCGACGCGTACACCGACCGGATCGCCGAGGCGGCGGCCGAGTTGGCGGGCCTGGCGCCGTGGCGGTTCGTCAACCGGCTGTCGCGGCTGGTGGTGGACCCCGAGCGGTTTCCGGACGAGCGGGAGGAGATGCTCGCCGTCGGAATGGGCGCGGTGTACACGCGGACCACGCACCGGGAGGTCCTGCGGCCGGCGGACACCGACCCGGAGCCGCTGATCGAGCGGTACTTCCGGCCGTACGCCGAGGCGATGACGAAGGCCGTGGCCGACCGGCTCGCCGCGACCGGGCGGGCCGTGATCATCGACGTGCACTCCTACCCCGGCGCCGCGCTGCCGTACGAGCTGCACGGCCGGGGTCCGCGGCCGCCCGTGTGCCTGGGCACCGACTCCTTCCACACCCCGCCCGAGCTGACCGGGCTCGCCCGGACGGCGTTCGCGCACTGCGGCGGGACGGGACTGGACAGCCCCTTCAGCGGCACGTACGTCCCGCTGGAGTTCTACGGCGAGGACGCTCGCGTCGGCGCCCTGATGGTGGAGATCCGGCGGGACACGTACATGACCGAGCCGGGCGGCCCCGCGGGACCCGGCCTCGACCGGCTCGCCGGCGCGCTGGCCGCCCTCGTCGACGGCCTGGGCCGCTGACCTCCGGCCGGAGCACGCCGCGCCAAGCGGTGCGGGCTTGGTCGGGGTGACCGTATGACGCAGGGGATCATCACCACGACACCGCCCGGCCGGGCCACTCGTGCCCCTGAGCGAGCAGGCGGGCGCCCCGCCCCGGGGCACGAGTGGCCCGCGCTCGACCTGGCGGGCACGGAGTTCGACCCGATCCTGGCCGAGTTGCCGAGCGACACGCCGCTCGACCGGCTGCCGGGGCTGCGGCTCGCGGTCCCCGCCGGTCAGGTCGCCTGGCGGCGGAGGGCGATCCGCAACCCGCGGACCTGCTGGTCAGGTGGTGAGGCGGGCCGGGCCGGTCACCCGGTGAGGTGGGCCGGCCCGGTTACGCCCGCAGCCACTCCGTGATCACGACTTCGGCGCCCGCGCGCAGCCGCAGCGCGAACGGGCCGGCGGGCGGTGCGTCGCCGGTGAACCGGCCCAGTTCGTCGGCGGTGAGCGCGGGGCCCGGCCGCCGCGGGCCGGCCAGCACCTCGATCCTGGCCTGCTGCGGCGGCAGCACCTGCCCCATCAGCCCGTCCCCGGTGACCTCGATGTCCACGGTCAGGTCGCCGGCCTGGAAGGTCAGCATCCGCGGTGTGTCCGTCGCGCCCCGGACCGGAATGGAGTCGACCAGCGAGTCAAAGGTCAGCTCCGCGATCCGGGCGTCGAGGTCACGCAACGCGTAGGCCTCGACGGCGAGTTGACGCAGGTCGTCGGGCACCGGGTCGAGGATGGCGGCGGCCTGCCGCAACTCCTGCTCCAGCATGCCCGCGGCCGCTTCCTCCTCGTCGAACGACCCTTCCCCGTCGAGGAGTCCGTCGCCGCTGCCGTCGTTGTCGCGGGTGTCGTTTCCGTCGCTCACACTGTCCCCCGTGCGTCGAGTCGTGCGCGCAGACGCCGCAGACAGCGCTGGCGCAGTGGTCCGATACTGCCCACGGCCACGCCGAGGGCCGCGGACACCTCCTGGTAGCTGGGCGGCGGCGAGGCGATCAGCACCCGCAGCAACTGGCGGCAGCGGTCGCCGAGTTTCTCGAACTCCTGCCACAGCCTGCGGACCCGCTCGCTCTGCGCGGCGGCCTCCTCGGAGTCGAGCAGCGACTGCTCGGGCGTACGGTCCTCGCTGACCCGGTCCAGCAGCTGCGGATCACTCGTCACCGTCAGCCGGCTGAGGCTCCTCAGCGTCTTCAGGCACTCGTTGCGCGCGGTGCTCGCGAGCCACGAGCCCGCCTTGTCGGGTTCCCGGATCCGCCCGAGGTGCTGGGCGAAGCGGAACCACACGGTCTGGTACACCTCGTGTCCGTCGGCGTCCGAGAGCCGGTGCGCGCGCACGACCGACCACACGAGCGGACTCAGCCCCTCCACCAGCGCCTTCCAGGCCGCCGCGTCACCGTCGACGGCGGACTGGACGAGCACGCCGACTTCTGCACGATCCACGAACTCACCCCTCGAATACGGCATGTCATCGTACGCCGTGGAGGGGACGGTTCCGGACCTCATGCCGGCGGAGCGAGCCGGACGACGGAGACCGGACTCCATGTCGGCGGACGCAGCGCCGGGACGTGCGCCCCGCGTACTTCCGCGTATTCGGTGTTCGCCGCGAGTACTTGGCGCCGGGCCGCACGCGGGTCGCGCTCCTTGTGCGCGGTCATGTGTGCCGCGATCATGCCGGCGGCCACGGGGGTGGCGAAGGAGGTGCCGCTCCACTGCGCGAAGCCCTCGAACATCACCTGGTCCGCCGTCGCCGGAGGGCTCTGCTCCGCCTCGCTGAGCACCCCGGTGTGCTGGGGGGACTGGCAGGTGCAGTCGTAGGAGAAGCCGAACCGGCAGGCGTCGTAGGTGGAGTGCTGGTAGACGTACGGCACGGGCGCCTGGAAGCCGGTGAGGGCGCTGGTCAGCCGCTCGCCCGGGGCGTACGCCTTCACCCAGGCTCCGTGGTTGCTGAAGCAGGCGCCGTGCTCGCCGTCACCGCGCAGGGCGCCGACCGACAGCACGGACTCGGCGTAGTCCGGCAGGCCGGCGTAGGCCGCGGGCCAGAACGGGGTGCCGCTGGCGTTGTTGCCGGCGGCCGCGACGAGCAGGGTGCCGCGGGCGCGCAGCTCCCGCATGAAGGCGTCCACCCCGAGCAGGCCGTCGGTGCGGCCGTTGGAGGTGCCCGCGGACAGGCTGAGGATGTCGGGCCAGCCGCCCGCGTCGACGGCTTCGAAGAGCCGGTGACCGAAGTCGGACTCCAGGACGGCGCCGGCGTCATTGAGGGTGCCGCGCACGGTGATGTCGGTGTTGGGGGCGACGGCCGCGACCAGCCCGGCGATGAACGTGCCGTGGCCGACGTACTGCTGGAGGACGCCGGCGTCGTCGGTCTCCTCCACCTGCGCGTCGCCCTGGACGTGGGCCAGCATCGGGACCGAGCGGTAGTCGTGCATGAGGCCGGTGTCGACGACCAGGACGCCGACGGCGGTGTCCTGGTCGTAGGCGGTCTCGGCGGCCGCCGGGTTGGGGCCCTGGGCGAGCGGGGCGGGCACCGGCTCGTCGCCGGGGCAGGCGTTCACCGCGATGGACACCACGTGGTTGCGGCTGATCAGCCGCCGTCCGGCTCTGCCCTCGTGCTCGCGCAGGGCGCGCAGCGCGTGCGTGACGGCGAGGTCGCCACCGCGGTCGCCGCGGCCCGGGTCGCCGACCTGGATACGGGTGATGCCGGTGCGGTTGGTCTCGGGGCCCGCCCGGCGCACGCGGTCCGCGGTCAGGTCGGGCGCCGCGGTGAAGTGCGTGCGGACGGTGTCCTCGACCAAGCGGGCCTCCTCGCCGTCGCGGGCGAGGACGACGCCCTTCTCGTAGCAGAACTCGGCGGCGTCGTCCGGGCCCATCGCGAGCGGCACGTCCGGCATCGAGCGCTGGATCTGAGCGAACTGCTCGCGGAATCGCTGAGGTGCCATGGCGTGTCCTCCCGTTGGTGCGACGGTCGTCAGTCTGACCCATGGGGCTCACACTTGATACAGCGTCAACCGACATGCGCCGGTTCCAGGGGCCTCACCAGGCCACTACCATCCGACGCGTGACAGCGGGAAGCGACTCGGTCCTCGAACTGCTGCCCATGGTGTTCGCCGCGCCGGGCGAGGCCCTGGCGCGGGCCCGTGGGCTGCTGGAGGCCGGTCCGCCGCCTGTGCACGGCTCCGTGGCGCACCAGGTGATCGGCATCTGGCAGCGGGACTTCGGCGACACCCGGCTGGCCCTGCGGCATCTGCGGCGGGCCCGGGATCTGGCGGCGCGCGCCGACTCGGCCGAGCGGGAGGCCGACGTACTGGCCACGCTGGGGGTCGCGTTGGTGCACGCGGGGCGCACACGGCAGGGACTCGCGGCGTTCGAGCGCGGGGTCGCGCGCGGGACGGGCCACACCCGGGCGCGGGTGCTGTTCCGGCGGGCGTACGTGTGGTGGGTGCTGGGCCGTCATCGTGAGGCGCTGGAGGACGTACGGCGGGCGATTCCCGTGCTGCGGCAGGCCGGCGACGTGATCTGGACGGCGCGGGCGCTGACGCTGCGGGCCACCGTGCACCTGGCGCTGGGCGCGGTGGAACGGGCGGACGCCGACTTCACCGCGGCCCAGGCGCTGTGGGACACCACCGGCCAGGAGCACGACAAGGCCGACGCCGTGGAGAGCCGGGGTCTGGCGGCGTTCCGGCAGGGCGACATCCCGGCGGCGCTGCGGCTCCTCGACGAGGCCGAGGAGCAGTACGCCAAGCTCGGCACGCCGACGTTCATGCTGGACATCCGGCGCTGCGAGGTCCTGATGGCGGCCGGGCTCGCCCCCGAGGCGCTGGCCGGGGCGGACGCGGCGATCGCCGAACTGGACGGCATCGGCGGCCAGTCGACCCGCAAGGCGGAGCTGCTGCTGGCCGCGGCGCGGGCGGCACGGCTGGCGGACGACCCGCACACGGCGACCGCGCGCGCGGCGCTGGCCGTGCGGCTGTTCGCCGGGCAGCGGCGCACCTGGTGGGAGACGCACGCCCGGCTGGTGCTGATCGAGGCCCGGGTGGCCGACGGGCGCCGCTCGGGGCGGCTGGTCGCGGACGCCGCGGCGGTGGCCGAACGGCTGGCCTCCTTCGGCTCGCCCGCCGCGCCTGAGGCCTCGCTGCTGGCGGGCCGGATCGCGCTCGCCCTGGGCCGGCCGGCGGACGCCGAGAGCCACCTCGCCGTCGCCGCGCGCAGCCGGCACGGCGGGCCGCCGCTCGCCCGGATGACGGGCTGGGCGGCGCAGGCGCTGCGGGCCCGGGCGGCGGGCTCCCGCCGCGGCGTGCTGGAGGCGTGCCGACGCGGGCTGGACGTGCTCGACGACCACCGGATGACGCTGGGCGCCTCGGAGTTGCGTGCCCGGGCGACCGCGCAGGGCGCCGAACTGGCCGCGCTGGCACAGGAGTCGGCTCTCGCCTCCGGTGAGCCGCGGCGGCTGCTGGTGTGGAGCGAGCGCTGGCGGGCCACCGTCCTGTCCGCGCCGCCCACCCGGCCGCCCGCCGACCCGGCCCTGCTCAGCAGGCTGACCGCCTTCCGTGAGATCGCCGCCCGCGCGCAGGACGCCCGCCAGGACGGCCACCCGGTGCCCGCCCTGGAACGCGAACAGCGGCGCCTGGAGCGGGAGATCCGCTCCCGCACCCTGCGTCTGCGCGGCGACGCGCCCGGCGGCGGCGACCGGTTCGACCCCGGCCGGCTGCTGGCGCGGCTCGGGGACGCGCGGCTGGTCGAACTGGCCGTGCTGGACGGGCGGGTGCATGTGCTGCTGTGCGGCGAGGGGCGGGTACGGCGCTTCGAGGCCGGGCGGCTCGCGGACGCGGTGACCGAGGCCGAGCACGTGCAGGCGGGACTGCGGCGGCTGGCGCACCCGGGGGCGGCGGCCCGGCTGCCACTGGTGGAGGCGGCGGGGCGCCGCCTGGAGGAGCTGCTGCTCGGCCCGGCCGCCCGGCATCTGGGCTCCGGGCCGGTCGTGGTGGTGCCGCCGGGCTCGCTGCACCGGGTGCCGTGGACGCTGCTGCCGTCGTTGCGGGATCGGGTGCTGAGCGTGTCGCCGTCGGCGAGCAGTTGGCTGCGCGCCCACGAGACCGAACCGCCGCCGGGGGGCCGCCGGGTGCTGGTGCGCGGGCCGGGTCTGGCGACCGGGGGCGCGGAGGTGCCCGAACTCGCCGACCGCTACGGCACGCCGACCGTACTGGAGGAGGCCGACGCGCACGTGGCGCGGGTGCTGCGGGAGCTGGACGGGGCCGCGCTCGCGCACATCGCCGCGCACGGCACCTTCCGTACGGACAGCCCGCTGTTCTCGTCGCTGACGATGGCCGACGGCCCGCTGATCGTGCACGACTTCGAGCGCCTGGACCGCAGCCCGTACCGGATCATCCTGTCCTGCTGCGACACGGCCCGGTTCGCCTCGGTGGGCGCCGACGAACTCCTCGGCCTGGTCACGGCGTTGCTTCCGCTGGGCACCGCCGGGGTGGTGGCGTGCAGCGCCCCCGTGAACGACGAGGCGGTGGTTCCGCTGATGCTCGCCCTGCACAAGGGCCTGGACGCCGGGCTCTCCCTGGCCGAGGCACTGCGCGACGCACGGGCCGCGCTGCCGGACGACGCGACGCACCAGGCGACAGGCTGGGCCTTCGCGGCGTTCGGCGCGGCCTGAGACCGAGGACGGGGCAGCCTGAGCCGGAGGACGGGGCGCCCTGAGACAGAGGACCGGGCAGCCTGAGCCGGAGGATGGGGCTGCCTCGTACCGAGGACGAAGCGGCCTCTGGCGGAACTGTGCATTGTCATGTTTCCGCCATGCACGATCATTACGGCGGCACCACACCGCATGCCACTCTCCGCGGGTCCGGACGGGCAATCCGCGTCCGGTCCTTCCACAAGGAGAGGGGTACGAGTGCGCACATACTCCACACGCTCCACACGTGTGCGGCGGACCGTCCTGGCGGTGGCCACGGCGTGCATCGTCGCGGTGATCCAGACACCGTCCGCCGGTGCGGACCCAGGCCCGGCACAGCCGCGGTCGTCGGACTCCGGTTCTGGCATGCTCGGCGCCCACGACCACGGCAAGCCCGACAAGGACCTGCCCGGGGCCCACAGAGCCCCGTCGGCCAAGGCCAGAGGCGCGGCGGCCGCGGCCGACGCCCGGGTGCGCTGGAGCCGCTACGGCACCCCGACCACGGTCGTGCCGGACGGCGAGGGCACCACACTGGCGACCGGGCTGCCGGCCGCGCCCGAACAGGCCGCCCGCGCGTATCTGAAGGACAGCGCGGCCCTGTTCGGCATCTCCGCCGACCAGGTCGACGGCCTGAAGCTGGTGTCGAGCACGCCGATCGGCAAGGGCGCGGCGGTGCTGCTCGCCCAGGAGGTGGACGGCAAGCCGTTCGGCCGGGACGGCCTGGTCTCCGTGGGCGTGGTCGACGGCACCGTGGTCAGCGTCACGGGCGCGCTCACCCCGGTCACCGGCACCCCGCAGCCCGCGACGCTGTCGGAGCAGGACGCCATCAAGGCCGCCCTGGCCGACGTGACCATGTCGCCGGGCAAACTGACCGAGACCGCGGGCACCGAGAAGTGGCAGAAGTACGAGGCCGCGGACCTGGACGGCACCCAGATGGTGCGCCAGGTGGTCGTCGCCGACCCCGACGGCACGGTGCGCTCCGCCTACCAGGTGCAGGCGGGCACCGCCGGCGAGGAGCCGGAGCTGTACGACAGCATCGTCGACGCGCGCACCGGCGAGGTACTGGCCCGGCGCTCCCTGGTGGAGTCCGAGCAGGTGGTGGACGGGACCGAGGACGGCAACCCGCAGTGGAAGGTGTTCCCCTTCTCTCCCCCGCTGAACGACTCCTCCGCCGACACCCGGGAGACCTGGTGCTGGACGGCAGCCCCGGGCTGCGACCGGGTGGTCGGCGACGAAGCGCCGGGCGCGCCGCACCTGGCCTGGGACATCGCCTCCGGCAAGGGCGGCGGCACGTATGGCAGCTACTACAAGCCGGGCACCACGCTGGGCGCCAACGCCTTCGCCAGTGACGGCCTGGCGGCCACCGGGCGCAACTGGCTCGGCATCACCCCCAACGTGCGGCCCGAACGGGTCTACGACTACTCCTACGCCGACGCCTGGCACGCCAGCGGCTGCGACCCCAAGGTGCTGACCAACCCGGCCCAGCCGGACCGGGACGCCGCGATCGGCAACCTGTTCGCGCAGCACAACGGGATGCACGACTTCTCGTACCACCTCGGGTTCACCGAGAAGGCGTGGAACATGCAGCACGACAACTACGGCCTGGGCGGCAAGGGCGGCGACCCGGAGATGGGCGTCGCCCGGTCCGGCGGCAACAACCCCACCACCCGCAACAACGCCAACCAGAGCACCGGCGCGGACGGCGGCGTGGCGCTGACCAACATGTACCTGTGGCAGCCGCAGGCCGGCGCTTTCTACGGGCGCTGCGCCGACGGCGACTTCGACGCCTCCGTCATCGGCCACGAGTACACCCACGCCATCACCAACCGGATGATCGGCGGCCCCGACGCCGGTATCTCCGGCAGCCACGGCGGCTCGATGGGCGAGTCCTGGAGCGACCTGGTCGCCAGCGAGCGGCTGATCGAGACCGGCGTGGTCCCGGACGGGGTGGACCCGTGGGTGGTCGGTCCGTACGTGACCAACAACAACGAGCGCGGCATCCGCAACTTCGCCATCGACCGCAACCCGCTCAACTACTCCAACTTCGGCTACGACATGGGCGGAGCGGAGGTGCACTCCGACGGCGAGATCTGGAACGCCGTGCAGTACGAGGTGCGCCAGGCGCTCGTCGGCAAGCACGGCGAGCCGTCCCAGAAGGTCCTCGCCTCGTGCGCGGCCGGCAAGTCGGCGGTGGAGGACTGCGGCGGTGGCCGCCGCTGGATCCAGCTGATGTTCGACTCCTACCTGCTGATGGCGGACGGCAGGATCACCATGGTCGACGCCCGTGACGCGATGCTCGCCGCGGACCGGATCCGCTTCGGTGGCGCCGACGTGGACACCATGTGGGCGGCGTTCGCCAAGCGCGGCCTCGGCATCGGTGCCACCGCCACCTCGACGAGCGACACCCGGCCGCACGCGGACTTCTCCACCCCGAACGGCAAGAACGGCACGGTGACCTTCAAGATCACCGACGAGGACGGCAGCGCGATCGACGGCGCCAAGGTCTCCATCGGCCACTTCAGCACCCGCACCACACCGATCGCCGGCACGGCCTCCGGCCTCGACACCACCGCGCGCCTCACCCCTGGCCGCTACGACGCGGTCGCGGTCGCCCCTGGCTACGGCCTGGTCCGGTTCAATTTCCAGGTCGGCGGCAAGTCCAACCGGACCGTTCCGGTGCACATGGAGCGCAACCTCGCCTCGGCGGCGGCCGGCGCCACCGTCACCGGCGACGGACTGAACCTGGCCCGGCTCATCGACGACGACGAGGGCACCAACTGGGCGTTCGTCGGCGACAAGACCAGGACGTCGGTGGTCGGCAAGGGCGTCAGCATCCACCTGGCCGGCGACGCTCCGAGCAAGATCCGCCGCGTCCAGGTCAGCGCCCTGAACCGGCCGACCGACAGCAAGGACCCGGGCGGCGACACCGGCAGCCAGAGCCGCTTCTCGGCCCTGCGCCAGTTCCAGATCTCGGCCTGCACCCGCACCGAGTCGGTGGACTGCTCCCAGCCCGGCCAGTTCAAGCCGGTCTACACCAGCGCGGCGGACGCCTTCGCGGCGGCCAAGCCGCGGCCGGCGGCGCCGGACCTGACGATGCGCAGCTTCGACATCCCGCTGACCACGGCGACCGACCTGCGCTTCGAGACCGTCACCAACCAGTGCATCGGCGGCCCTGCGTTCGCGGGCGAGCAGGACAACGACCCGAACAACGTGACCGACTGCGCCACCGGTTCCACAGCGGCGTTCAACGTGCGGGCCGCGGAGTTCCAGGTGTTCGAGCACTGATCCTGCCGCGGTGACGGTGTGTTCGGCACCGTCACCGCGCACGGTTCCGCGATGTTGCGAGGGGCCCCGACCCAGCCGTACGGGTCGGGGCCCCTCGTGCGTGGCGGCCGTCCGTCACAACCAGCCGCGGCGGGAGGCCTCCCAGGCCAGTTGCATCCGGGTGCGGACGCCGGCGAACGCGATCAGGTCGCGGATGCGGCGCTGGACGGTGCGCAGGCTCGTGCCCAACTGGCCGGCGATGGCGGTGTCCGTCAGCCCGGTGAGCAGCAGCGACAGCAGGAGCAGGTCCTCCGGCGGAGGGGTACGGTCGGATACCGCCGCGCCGTCCAGCCCTTCCTCGGTGAGCACCAGCGGGGAGGCGCCCGCCCACAGGCTCTCGAAGAACGCGATCAGGGCGTCGAGCAGCGCGCCGGGGCGGACCAGGACGGCGGACGGCTCAGGCGTGGGCTGGGCGCAGGGAACGGCGGACGGCCTGGCGGCGGGGGCAGGCGGCGGTTGGGCGGCGGGATCGCCAGGATCTCCTGGATCGCCGGTCGGGCCGCCAGTCGCTTCGCCGGTCGGAGCGTCTGTCGGGCCGCCCGCGTCCACGGCGCGTGCGAACGGGGACACCAGCATGGCCAGTTGCCGGTCCGCGACCACCATCTTCACCGGGACCTCCGCGGCGACCCGGGCCTGTTCTCCGCTCTCGACGAACTCGCGGATCCGGTACACCTCGGGCGGCACCTCGAGCGCCGACGGCTCGTAGACCGCGCGGTACGTCACCCCCGAGGCCAGGACCTCCAGTTGGGTGTCGTTGCCGCGGGACGGCACCGCCATGTTCGGCGGCTTGCACAGCGCCATGATCTCGTCCCGGGCGCCGCGCTGAAGCTGGTCGAACGTCCGGGCCATCGCCTGCGCCCCGGTCACCGTCTCGACCGCCTCGCCCGAACTCCGGCGCCGGGCCTCGCTGTGGTACTCCTCCGTGAGCTCCGCCATCACCGACTGCGCGGCCTGCAACTCCTGCTGCCGGCTCAGCAGCAGCGGGCCGAGCGCCAGGTCCGGGGGCGACGCCCGGAAGCGGTGTGCCGAACCCTCGGCGCGGCTCACCAGCCCTTTGGCCTCCAGCGTGTCGAGGAGCCTGGCCGCCTCCCGCCCGGACAGACCGAGACGGCTGGCGAGCTGGGACGGCGTGGCCTCCGGCACCCTGACCAGGCTGCGGTACGCACGTACCTCCACGGAGTTGAGACTCGCGGTCTCGAACATGTCGCTCTTCTCCTCCTCCGGTCGTGCGCCGGCCCTCACCGGTACCGGCTCCCGGCCGGCCGGAGCCGCCGGGGAAGAGATCTTGACCTGTCACCATCCACTCGCGCCAGACTGCGGGCGGCGGGAGATCGCGCTCCCCCGCACCGGCCATGGGCTCGCGCCCGCGCACCGGGTCGGGGGCGGACGATCCGGGCGGTGAGGCGGGGCCCGATGGGGAGGGGAACCGCCTGGCCCCGGGTTCCGGTCGCGAGGGTCGGGCCGCGTGGGGGTCAGGCCGGTGAGAAGACGTGGTCGCTGATCAGCCGGGTGGCGCCGACGACGCCGGCGACCTGGCCGAGCTCGCCGAGGACGATCGGCAGGTTGCCGGTCGCCAACGGCAGGGACTGCCGGTAGACCTGGGTGCGGATGCTCGCCAGGAGGTTGTGGCCCAGTCCGGTGAGCCCGCCCCCGATGACCACAAGGCCGGGGTTGAAGAAGCTGACCAGACCGGCGATGACCTGACCGGTACGCCGTCCGCCCAGGCGGATCAGGTCCAGGGACGCGGCGTCCCCGGCACCGGCGGCGGCCGACACGTCCTCGGGGGTCAGTCTCCCGGCCGCTTCGAGGCGTCCGGCCAGTTCCGTCGAGCGGCCGGACTGGGCGAGCGCGGTCGCGTCGCGGACGAGGGCGCTGCCGCCGAAGTACGCCTCCAGGCAACCGATGTTGCCGCAGGCGCACCGCGGACCGTCCGGGTCCGCCTGGATGTGGCCGATGTCGCCGGCGCTGCCGGTGACACCGCGGTGGACCTCGCCGCCGACGACGACACCGCAGCCGATGCCGGTTCCGAGCTTCACGCACAGGAAGTCGCGTACGGACCGGGCCACGCCTGCGTGCTGCTCGCCCAGGGCCATCAGGTTCACGTCGTTGTCGACCAGGACGGGACAGCCCAGCTCCTGGCTCATCGCCTCACGGACGGGGAAGGCGTCCCAGCCGGGCATGATCGGCGGCGCGACGGGGACGCCCTCGGGGAACCGGACGGGTCCCGGCACGCCGATCCCGGCGCCGTCGAAGTGTTCCGCCAGCCCCGCCTCGCGCAGCTTGTTGGCCAGGGCGAGCACCCGCTCGAAGACCGCGACCGGGCCTTCGCGCACGTCCAGTGTCTCGGCCACGTGGCCGAGGACGTCCAACTCGGCGTTGGTGACCGCGACGTCCACGGAGGTGGCTCCGATGTCCACGCCGAGGAAGCGTAGTGACGGGGCGATCCGGACGTTGTGCGAGCGGCGGCCACCGCGGGAGGCGGCGAGGCCGTCCTGGACGACGAGACCCGTCTCCAGCAGCCGGTCGATCTCGAAGGCGAGCTTGGAGCGCGACAGCTCGACCTGCTCCCCCAGGGCGACCCGGGACTGCGGGCCGAGGTCGCGCAGGAGGCGGAGCAGCCGGGCCTGATGAAGATTGGCCGGTCGAGCCGTCATAGACCTCACGCCGCCCCCGTCAAGGCAAGAATCGTTCGCATGCCCGGCACGTGGGGGCACGACTTTGGAAAGGACCGTAGCACCGAGCCGTCGCCGATGAAAGAAACTTGTGCACTAACGAGTGGAACTTTCATCTGCGGATGGACAAAGCCATACGCGGCAGTGTCGTGGACCCGGCACCGGAGGGTGCCCTGGCGGGCTATTGAAGCGGCCCGCCAGGGCTCACGGTTCAGGCGGTGTCACCGCCCCGGCCGTGACTCACGCGTCGGACGGCCCGCGGTTGGGCTTGCCGACGTCGGACTGGCCCGCCGCCTTCTTGATCTCGGCGGCCTCCCGCTGGTCGATGACGCCCTCGTCCCGCAGCGTCTGGACGACCTTTCCGACGTGGGAGACGAACGTGCCGTGGTTCTCCCAGGCCCGGTGGTCCTCGATCAGCTCGTTGATCGTGCAGCCGTCGGCCGTGACGCGGTTGGGGATACCGGTGTTGATCGAACCGACGAACACGGTGGCCCGGTCGTCCCTCTCCGGACAGTCGGTCGGCGGCTCGCTGTTGACGATGGTGAGGGACAGCGACTTCGGCGTGGACGTGTTGCCGGCCTTGTCGGTGGCCCGGTAGAGGAAGGCGTGACTACCGGCCCTGTCGATCACCACCGGTGCCGAGTACTGGAGGTAGGGGCCGCCGTCGAGGGAGTACTCGATCCTGGCCACTCCGGACCCGGCGTCGGAGGCGGACACCGTCACGGTCGCGCTGCCCACATAGTTACCGGAAGCGTCCTTGGTACCGGACACCGTCGCCGACGTCTCCGGCGGCGTCTTGTCCTCCGGCTGAGCCGCCACGACAGTGAACTGCACCGACTTCACAGCCGACGTGTTCCCCGCCTTGTCCGTCGCCCGGTACGACAACGTGTGCGCACCAACCGCACTCACCTGAACCGG
>NZ_JBSGBZ010000004.1:0-65751 GCF_053601495.1 Streptomyces sp. NPDC004721 | reverse complement strand
CGAACCGGCGCCGAGTACGCCGCATAGGCCGCACCGTCCAGCGAGTACTCGATCTTCGCCACACCCGACTCAGTGTCGGAAGCCGACACCGTCACCGTCGCGCTGCCCACATAGTTACCGGAAGCGTCCTTGGTACCGGACACCGTCGCCGACGTCTCCGGCGCGGTGGTGTCGCCGCCGGCTGCGGGGGTGACGACGAGCTCGCCCGTCATCGACCCGTGGCCCGGCATCGCGCAGAAGTAGCGGTACACGCCGGGCTTGAGGTTGACCTCGGCCGTGTACTTGCCCCCGTTGGAATCGAAGGGGCTCGCGAAGATGTTGAGGTCGACGTCGTTGTTGTAGTCGGAGCTCGAGACGTCGAACGTCAACGTGTGCGGCATTCCCGTGGTGTTGCCGGTCGCCGCGCTGTTCTCGAACACGATCGTCGCCGGTCCGGCCACCGCGGTCTTGGGTGCCGACGCGTACTTCGTGTAGTCGTCGCCGGCCGTCCAGGTGAGCACCTGGGTCGCCGCCTTCTCCGACCCACGGTTCGCCGCCGCGTACGCGGCCGGCACGGCCAACGAGAAGGCCGTGAACACGGCCACCAGCGCCACCAGCACCGGGTGTGCGCGGAATCGGCTGAGTGGCGCTGATCTGGAGAGGGGCGGATCCGTATTGGCATGGAGCAGTCTTCTGAACACCGCTGCACCTTTCGCGAATTCGCTTGTGCGGCACCGCGCAGGGACTCGCGGTCCCGTCTAGTGGATGACCAGCCGCCAGGATGAGCGCGTCGAGGGGGTGGTCTCCCGGACCCAACCTCTCTCAAAGTGCGGCAACGTTGGGAAGCTACCGGCCTTTTGACTACTCGCCAAGGTCTATGACCACAATCCAACCAACTTTGACCTGAGTCTGGAAAAACTGGAGGGGCGCCCGCTACGGTGAGGCGGTCCCGAGGCGAACCCCGTTCGCCCAGCCGTCCCGATACCCGCCGTATCCGACACATCGAGCCAAGCCGGACGGCTGCCACCGGAGTCCGATCCGACGACCGCCCCGCCTGCCCCACGGGCCCGAACGCCCCGCGCACCACCGCTCACCGCCCTGACGGGACGGCTGCCGTCGGCGGCGGCTCACATCACCACCACGCGACGCCTTCGGGCCCGCACGCGTTTCGAGGATTGGAGAACGATGACCGACTCAGGCGCAGGTACGAGACGCCGCTTCTCTCGGCGGGCCTTCGCCACCGGGGCGGCCGCCGCTGCGGTCGTACCCACGGTGCTCGGCATCACCGCAACCGCCGCCGCCCCGAAGGACAAGCCGGCGGAAGGAAGCGGTCAAGGAAACAACAAGGGCACCGTCCGCAACATGACCCTGTACATGGAGAAGCTGCCGAACGGGGAGATGGGCTACGGCCTGAAGCCGGGCGAGGCGACGATTCCCGGCCCGCTCATCGAGCTGACCGAGGGCGACACGATGCACATCGAGGTCGTCAACAACCTGGACGTCGCCGCGAGTCTGCACGTGCACGGCGTGGACTACGACGTCGCCAGCGACGGCACCAAGCTGAACGACAGCGTCGTCGAGCCGGGCGGCCGGCGGACCTACACCTGGCGCACCCATGCCTCGGGCCCGAACCACGACGGGACGTGGGAAGCCGGCAGCGCCGGCTACTGGCACTATCACGACCACAACGTGGGGACCGCGCACGGCACGGGCGGCATCAAGAAGGGCCTGTACGGCCCCGTGATCGTGCGCCGCAAGGGCGACGTGCTGCCCGACAAGCAGTTCACGGTCGTGTTCAACGACATGATGATCAACAACAAGGGCGCCCACAACGCGCCCACCTTCGAGGCCGTCCGCGGCGAGCGGGTGGAGTTCATCGTGATCACACACGGTGAGTTCTTCCACACCTTCCATATCCACGGCCACCGCTGGGCGGACAACCGCACCGGGATCCTCCAGGGGCCGCAGGACGTGAGCCGGGTCATCGACACCAAGACGGTCGGTCCGGCGGACTCCTTCGGGTTCCAGGTGATCGCGGGTGACCGGGTCGGCGCGGGTGCCTGGATGTACCACTGCCACGTCCAGAGCCACTCGGACATGGGCATGGCCGGTATCTTCCTCGTGACCGAGGCCGACGGCTCGGTCCCCGGCGGCATGCCCCACCATTAGGCGCTGGACGGCAGCGGCGGGGCCCTCCGGGCTCCGCCCCCCAAACCACGCCCGTCGTACCACCTGACGGTCCGACGGGCGTGTACGACTGCCGCCGGCCGGTCCTCACCCGCAAGGACTTGAGGCGAACCTGTCCTCGTCCCTCCGGCACCGTCCTTCCCGGGCCTGGTGACCGCCCGCCGAAATCCGCCTCACCCGGCACACGCCGGGCGGGGCGTCCGCGGCAGCCCTCGCTCCACCCCCTGATCACTCTTCCGTTGTCGGATCGAGTCAAGGAGCAAGCATGGGCAAGAGAGACAGATTCGCCCTCTCACGACGAAGCGGAGCGCCGCCGTCTCGTCCCGCGCGGGCCTCTGGTCACGCGTGGTCCTGGCGTCGCGCCGTGGTCCTGCTGTCCAGCGCCGCGCTGACCGTGGGACTGGCCACGCTGCCGGCCGTGGAGGCGAACGCGCAGCCGCCGGCTGAGACCGCCCAGGACGCCGGCGCCGAGAGCCAGGTGAACGTCCTGGTCTTCCACGGACCGGCCGCCAAGCAGGACGACCCCGTGAAGAAGGCCGCGGCGGCGATCGAGACCCTCGGCGAGAAGAACGGGTTCAAGGTCGTCGAGTCCGATGACGCGGGTGTGTTCACCACCGCCGGCCTCGCCAAGTACCGAGGGGTGGTGTTCCTGTCGGCCGACGGCGTGACCCTCAACGCCGACCAGGAATCCGCGTTCCAGTCGTACATCAGGAACGGCGGCGGCTTCGTCGGCGTCCACGACGCCGCCCGGGCTCAGTCCGACTCCTCCTGGTTCACCGGGCTGATCGGCAGCCGACCCGCCCTGGGCCTGCCCGACGCCGAGAAGGTCGTCGAGAGCGCGGTCAACTCGGAGAACCCGCCGAACGAGGGCAAGGACAAGCTGTTCGACGGCAAGAACGACACCAAGTGGCTGGCCCGTACGCCGACCGCCTGGGTCACCATGAAGCTGGACAAGCCGGTCGCGGTGGTCAACTACGCGCTGACCTCCGCCAACGACTTCACGGGACGGGACCCGAAGGACTGGAAGCTCCAGGGCTCGCAGGACGGCCAGAACTGGACGACCCTGGACACCCGGAGCGGCGAGACCTTCCCGTCGCGGTTCCAGACCAGGCAGTTCCAGTTCACCAACACGCAGGCCTACCAGCACTACCGGCTGGACATCACCGCGAACAGCGGTGAGCCGCTGACCCAGCTGGCCGAGCTGCGACTGTTCAACGCCAACCCGACGCCTCCGCAGGACTCCAAGGTCCAGCAGGCAGTGGTCGACGTGACGGACCGTCAGCACCCGGCCAACAAGGGCCTGCCGCTCAACTGGACCCGCTCCGACCAGTGGATCAACTGGGACCCCAGCCCGATCGGCAAGGTCCACACCATCGCCCAGGTCGAGGAGTGGAAGTACAAGCCGGGAGTCAGCGCCAACGGCCCGTTCCACCCGATCTCGTGGTGCCGGGACTACGACGGCGGCCGGTCGTTCTACACCGGCATGGGCCGCACCGAGGAGAGCTACACCACCGACACGAAGTTCCAGAGTCACCTCCTCGGCGCCATCCAGTGGACCACCGGTATGGTTCGCGGCGACTGCCAGGCGACCATCGCGTCCAACTACAAGACCGAGCGGCTGACCGCCCAGAACCAGTCGGGGCAGCTCGACCAGATCGGCGAGCCGCACGGTCTCACCATGGCCCCCGACGGCAAGGCCTTCTACATCGGCAAGGCCGCCTGCCCGTCGGGCCCGATCAGCTCCTGGAACGACCCCAAGGTCGGTCTCGGCTGCGGCACCATCCACCAGTGGGACCCGAAGACCAAGCAGGTCAAGCTACTCACCACGCTCGACGTGATGGGCAACCGGGGCAGCGGTGACGAGCTGGTCAAGAACGAAGAGGGTCTGGTCGGCATCACCCTCGACCCGAAGTTCGAGAAGAACGGGTGGATCTACATCTACTGGATGCCGCACGAGTCGATCGACCGCGACAAGCGGATCGGCCAGCGGACGGTCTCCCGGCTGACCTACGACTTCGCGGCCGAGTCCATCGACCAGGGCACCCGCAAGGACCTGCTGCACTGGGACACCCAGATCCACAGCTGCTGCCACGCCGGTGGTGGCATGTCCTTCGACAAGGACGGCAACCTCTACATCGGCTCCGGTGACAGCAACTCCTCCGGTGGCTCGAGCGGTTACTCCGGGAACAACTGGACCCAGGACTACAAGGGTGTCTCCTTCCAGGACGCCCGCCGCACCTCCGGCAACACCAACGACCTCAACGGCAAGATCATCCGTATCCACCCCGAGGCCGACGGCACCTACACCATCCCCAAGGGCAACCTCTTCGCGCCGGGCACGGCCAAGACCCGCCCGGAGATCTACGTGATGGGTGTCCGCAACATCGCGCGGCTCTCCGTCGACCCGGTGCACAACTGGCTGAACGCCGGCTGGGTCGGTCCGGACGCGGGAGCCTCCAGCCCGGAGCTCGGCCCGGCCAAGTACGAGACGGCCACGGTCATCACCTCCGCGGGCAACCAGGGCTGGCCGTACTGCATGGGCAACCGGCAGCCGTACCGTGACCGCAGCAACACCGACGCCAGCGTCCTCACCGGCTGGTACGACTGCAACAACCTCAAGAACGAGTCGCCGCGCAACACCGGCCTGGTGGACATCCCGCCGGCCCGCGACAACATGATCTGGTATTCGCCCCAGGGCGGCGGCCCGGTCTTCCCGAAGCGCGCGGACGGCAGCGGTGTCCCGAGCTACGTGGACAGCGAGGCCACGTACACCCAGCCGTACCTCAAGGGCGGCGGCCAGGCCATCATGTCCGGTCCGACCTACCACCGCTCCCAGGTGGACACCAAGAGCGGTGTCGCCTGGCCGGCGTACTGGGAGGACAAGTGGTTCATCGGTGACGAGTCCAACGCCAACAACCGGGTCGCGGTGACTCTCGACCCCGACCACATCAAGGACCAGGGCGCGCCGGCCTTCGGTGAGGACGTGCGCAGCATCATCGCGCCGGGCAGCGGCGCCACCCAGCTGCAGAGCTGGATGGACGCCAAGTTCGGTCCCGACGGTGCCCTGTACATGCTCGACTACGCGGGCGGCTTCTTCAGCCTGCACAACAACCAGAAGCTCATCCGCATCAGCTACCAGGGCGGCCCGGCCACCCCGAAGCCGCAGGACGCGGGTGCGCGGGTCATCACCCAGAGCAAGCCGAAGACGGTGGCGTTCTCCAGCGCCAAGACCGGCGGTGTGGCCTGGGAGTGGGACTTCGGCGACGGCAGCAAGCCCTCGCACGAGGCCAACCCCACGCACACGTACGGCGACTACGGCACGTACCACGCGAAGCTGACGGTCACCTACGCCGACGGCGAGCAGGCCACCGCGACGTTCGACGCCAAGGCCGGCTGCCCGGCTCCCGACGCCCGGTCGACCGTCAAGCTGCTCGACACCGACACGGGCGTGACCAACCACAAGGCCGGAGGCGGCTGCACCGTCAACGACCTGATCGATGACGAGGCCTCCTGGTCGAACCACGGTGAGTTCGTCAGTCACGTCAACTCCGTGGTCAACGACCTTCGCAAGGAAGGGGTCCTCGACAACCGCGAGTCGTCGGCGATCAGCAAGGCGGCGGCGCAGAGCGAGATCGGCAAGGTTGCCGGGTACAAGCCCATGTTCGACGGGACCGCGGCAAGCCTGGCCGACTGGCGGCAGGCCGGCGCCGGGAACTTCTCGCTCCTGCCCGACGGCACCATGCGCAGCTCCGGCGGCATGGGCATGCTGTGGTACGCCAAGCAGGAGCTCGGGGACTTCTCGGTCAGGCTCCAGTTCCGGGACATCGCCCCGGGCACCGGCAGTGCCAACAGCGGGGTCTTCACCCGGTTCCCGGACCCGAGGACGCCGCTGGCCGACCGCCCGGCCGGCAGTTGTGGGACGGTCGGCTCAGCCCGCTCCGCCCCCGAGTGGGTCGCGATCTACTGCGGTCAGGAGATCCAGATCTACGACGGGGCCACGGGCGAGGTCCAGAAGACCGGCTCGGTGTACAACTTCAAGCCGGTGGGCCTGGACAAGGCGGGGGTGACTCCGAAGGGCCAGTGGAACGACTACGAGGTCCGCGTTGTCGGGCAGCACTACACGATCATCCGCAACGGCGTGGTGATCAACGAGTTCGACAACACGCCCGGCAAGTCGTCGTCCCGTGCGGGTGACCCGCCCACGGACCTGCGTCAGTTCCTCAGCGGGTACGTCGGGTTGCAGAACCACGGCAACAACGACCTGATCGAGTTCCGCAACATCCGGGTACGAACCCTGTAGCCGGACAGCAGTAGGTGCCGGGCCCGGGGCTGTCGCCCCGGGCCCGGCTCTTCTTTGTCCCGCTTCCGCGCCGGCCGGCTCGAAGCGTGCGAGCGGTCAGCCCAGTTGGGTGTCCAGCCACTGCAGGACGTCGGGGGTCACGGGGTCGGTGATGTCGGCGAACTCCTCGTGCCTCTTCAAGAACTTGGCCACGTACGGGCAGACGGGCACGATCCGTTTTCCGGACTCGCGTACGTCGGTGAGCGCCTCCTGGACCAGTCGGGAGGCGAGGCCCTGTCCGGCGAAGGCGTCGTCGATCTCGGTGTGGTAGAAGACGCGCTGTTCACCGCGGTCGCGGTAGGCGGTCAGTCCGGCATGCTTGCCGTCGACCAGGATTTCGTAGCGGTGCTTTGCGTCTGCCCGCTGGACGGTCGGAGCGGTGGAAGGCTGGCTCATCGGGTGCCTCTCGGATGGGGTCGGTGACACGTCGAACGGATCAGTGGCGCGGTGGATTCCCGCGCGGCGTGATGACGGCGTTCGGCAGCGTGGGGGCGGGAAGCCGGTTCCCCGGGTATCCCTCGACGGCGCCGAAGCGATCGGAGGAGTTCTGCCACTCGTCCCGGGCCTTGGCGATGTCCTCGTGGCTGCGCCCGATGAAGTTCCACCACATGACGATCTCCTCCTCGAACGGCGTTCCGCCGAGCAGGACCGTCCGTGCGATGTCGTCCGACTCGTTCGTCAGCGTCAGCGTGTCGACGCCCGGGTGGGCGTAGCCCATCTCGGCGGGAGCCACCAGGGTGCCGGCCAGGCGCACCTCTCCCTGGTCGACCAGGAGGCCGTGCTCGAAGCCGGGGTCCACGGGGAGCGTGAGGGCCGCGCGCGGCTGGAGGACGATCTCGGCGCCGAGCAGGGGTGTGAAGGTCCGCACCGGGGAGGCGTGGCCGGCGAGGGAGCCCAGGAAGACCCTGATCTCGGCCCCGTCGATCCGCGCGGTCTCGGGTGCGTAGTGCTGGAAGTCCCGTGCGGCGTCGCGGTGCTCCTCCGGCAGCGCCACCCACAGCTGGACGCCGTGCAGGACGGTGGTCCGCGGGGTGGAGACCTCCGAGTGGCAGATGCCGTACCCGCCGGTCATGAGGTTCAGCTCGCCGGGCCGTACGTAGGCGTGGCTGCCCAGGCTGTCCCGGTGCTCGATCTCCCCGCTGAACAGCCAGCTCACCGTCTGGAGCCCGGTGTGCGGATGCGGGGCGACGTCCATGCCGCCCGTCACCGAGACGTCGTCGGGGCCGTAGTGGTCGGCGAAGCACCAGGCGCCGATCAGGGTCCGGGCGCGCTGCGGCAGGGTCCGCCGCACGGTCATCGCCCGGGGGCCGCCGAGGGGCACGTCACGCGCGGTCAGGACGTCGATCCGGGCCGCCTCGGTCGGCCGCTCGCCGTCCGCCGGCCCGCCGCAGCGCACTTCCATGGGTTTCGTCTCGGCGTTGCTCACCGTGGACCGCCTCCCTCAAGAATCGTTTTACATTCAACTATCATGCCGTGATAATAAGTCGGACGACACCGGCAGGTACACACCACACGACAAGGGAGCCACACAGGCCCCGGAGGAGTCCCAGGTTGAGCACCCACACGACGGAGTCCGCGGCCCAACGGATCTTCATCGACAAGCAGAGCCCCACCGCCTACCGCGCGCTCGTCCAGACCGCGGAAGCGGTCCGTACGGTCACCGCCGAGGCGGGGCTCGACCGGACGCTCGTGGAACTGGTCAACCTGCGCGTGTCGCAGATCAACGGCTGCGCCTACTGCCTCAACGTACACACCAGGGCGGCCGTGCGGGCCGGCGAGACCACACAGCGGATCGGGGTGCTGGCGGCCTGGCGGGACACCGAACTATTCACCCCCGACGAGCGCGCGGCGCTCGCGCTCGCGGAGGCGACCACCGACCCCGGTGACGCGGCCCTTCAGGAGGCCGCGTACGACACGGCCCGCGAGGTGCTCACCGACGACCAGATCTCCGCCGTGATCTGGGCGGCGGTCACCATCAACGCGTTCAACCGGGTCTCGATCATGAGCAAGCATCCGGTGCGGCCGCAGTAGACGACCCCTGGCCGGGGCGGCTCAGCGCTGCCGCAGGTATTCCGCCCCCAGCGCGCGCAACCGGTCGTGGACCCCTGTGTAGGCGCGGGCGCCGCCGAGGATCCGCTTGGGCAGCTTGGCGACCATCGTGTACTGGGTGTCGCAGACGTTCGCCGCCGGTGCCAGCCCGGCCTGGCTGACCAGCTGGTAGGCGTCCAGCTGGTCGAGTCCCAGCAGATCCGCCGTCCACTGCACCAGGTCGTGCTGGCTGATCCGGAAGGCGTCCTCCAGTGGGCGCGCGTGGCCCGTGCTCAGCAGGAAGTCGTCGTTCTCCAGCCGCGGCACCGCGGGCGCGCCGCCCTTGACGAGATCCACGGCCACGACCGTGTTCATGGCGGTCTCCACCGCGGTCCCGCACACCTCGCCCTCACCCTGCCGGGCGTGGCCGTCCCCGATGGCGAGCATCGCGCCCTCGACGTTGACCCCGAAGTACACGGTGGTTCCGGCGCGCAACTCCGGCGTGTCCATGTTGCCGCCGTGCACACCCGGCGAGATGGACATCAACCGTTCGCCCGCGGCGGGGGCGACCCCGACCGTGCCGTGCATCGGATCCAGCGGCAGATCCACCGCGAAGTCGCTTCGGCGGGCCTCGAACCGGCAGGTGCCGGCCTTGGCGTCGATGGCGTAGAGCCAGACCCGCTCCTCCAGCGCCGGATGCAGCATGGCGGTGGCGTGGGTGGCGGTCAGCGCGCCGAAGTGCGGGAAGGTGCTGGACACGCCCCAGTCACGGGCCGGGGAGATGTCCACGAAGTGCACCGCCAGCGCGTCGCCGGGTTCGGCGCCGGCGACGGCGATGGGACCGGTGACCGGGTTCAGGTAGGGGAAGGAGCACACCTGGCTGGGCAGGTCGGCCGTTCCGCGTACCCGGCCGCCGAAGCAGTCCTCGGTGGTCAGCTCCACGATGCTGCCGGGCCGCACCGTCACAACGGGCGTCCCGCCGCCGAAGGAATAGGCGTACCGGTCCGGGTCCGTGGGGATGCTGATCACCTGGGCGAGCGTGTTCAATGTATCTCCTTGCCTGCGGGGAATACGGGATGCGGCGTGCGCGTGCGGTGTCTATCCGTTGCGCGGCGGTGTCCCCGCCGGCTCGTCCGTGGCCTCCATGGCGGCCAGGCGCGGTCGGCGGCCGGTCAGCAGCAGCCCGGCCAGGACCACTACACCTGCACCCAGCCAGACGAACCCCAGTCGCTGCGCGGCGATGTTGGCGTTCACCACGACGTAGGCCAGGATCGCGAAGCCGATGCCGGGCGCGATCAGATGCCGCCAGTAGTCACGGCTGCGTCGGCGGATCAGGTAGTGGACGACCACGGACACGTGCAGGACCAGGAAGGTCGTCAGCGCACCGAAGTTGATCAGGGTGCTCAGCAGAGTCACACCGTCGTCGCGGGAGTTCATGTAGAGGCCCAGCACCAGCGAGACGGCGGCCGTGAGCAGAGTCGCGTTGACCGGAACCCGGTGCCGCGGGTGAACCCTGGCCAGGAAAGAGGGCAGTTGCCGGTCCCGTGCCATCGCGAACAGCAGGCGGGAGGTGGCGGCCTGGGCCACCAGCGAGTTGGCGAAGCCCCAGGCCACGGCGGTGGCCGCGGCGGTCAGGGTGGCCAGCCACTCGCCGGAGGCCACGCGGGCCGCGTCGTAGAAGGCGGTGCCGTCGGGGTCGCCCTGGTCGACGAGCTTGTCCGGGTCGGGCACCAGCAGGGAGGCCAGCCACGTCTGGACGATGAACAGGGCGCCGGCCAGCAGCAGCGCCGCCACCATCGAACGACCGATGGCACGGGCGGATTCCTTGTTCTCCTCGGCCAGCATCGAGATACCGTCGAACCCGAGGAAACTCAGCACGGCGATGGAGACGGCGCCGAAGACCAGCCCCCAGGAGAAGGTTCCGCTGTTGTAGACCGCGGTGAAGTCGAACCCGCGGCCCTTGCCCTGGGCCAGCGCGATCACGCCGATCACCACGAAGACGGCCAGCACGACGAGTTCGGCCAGCAGCATCACCTTGTTGACCCGCGCGGTCGTCTGGATGCCCGCGTAGTTGACCGCGGTGTTGAGCACCACGAAGCCCAGCAGCCAAAGCCACACCGGGACGGCCGGGACCAGCGAGTTCATGGCGATCCCGGCGATCAGGTACAGCAGTCCGGGCACCAGCACGTAGTCGAGCAGGATCATCCAGCCGGAGAGGAACCCGACGGGAGCCGCGATGCCCCGTCCGGCGTACGCGTAGACCGAGCCGGACATGGGGAACGCCCGGGCCATCTGCGCGTACGACAGCGCGGTGAACATCATCGCCACCATGCCGATCGCGTAGGTCAGCGCCACCATGCCGCCGGAGCCCTGGAAGACGCTGCCGAAGATCCCGAAGGGCGCGATGGGCACCATGAACACCAGGCCGTAGACCAGCAGGTCGCGGAAGGTCAGGGAGCGGTGGAGTTCTTGCCTGTAGCCGTAGTTCTGGAGCGAGTCGGGAGGCGGATGTTCGGCCATCGCGTTCTCCTCACTGCTGGGTGCCGGAACTGCGGAGGAGAGCGTAGGGCCAGTCGGTTCCAGACGGAAGCGTTCCGGTGAGGACGGGCCGGGCGCCACTTGATCCCCAAGAATGATCAAGGGGCCTTTTCAGATGTCTTCTGAAAAGGCCCCTGACCTGCGACTCCGTAAAGTCGGGACGACAGGATTTGAACCTGCGACCCCTTGACCCCCAGTCAAGTGCGCTACCAAGCTGCGCCACGTCCCGGTGCGTTCGTGCGGAGATCCGCCCGAACGCGCAGGTGAACCTTACCTTACGCGGGCGGGTGCGGCCGATTTCCGGCTATCCCTCGGCGCCCGTGTAGGCGGCGGTGGTGCGGTCGGCGGCCTCGCGTGCGCGTGCCGGGTCCTCGCCGCTCGCGACGTTGGCCGCGTACCACCCCTCGCTGCTCGCGGCGACGAATCGGCGGCCCTCCTCGGAGCCCACCCAGGCCATGGCCTCGCGGGAGTCGACCGGAGCGCCGCTCGCCAGATGGCGGGTCAGGCCGATGAGCATCATGTCCCAGCCGACCCCGACCGCGCCCGGGCCGAACTCGCCCCACTTGGTGTCGTCGACGTGGAAGAGGTGGTCCAGCTCGAAGTGGGTGCCGCCGCCGTCCCGCGCGGTCAGGCGCAGCTCGATCCAACTGGTCTCGCCGCCGTACTCCCAGGTCGCGGCGAAGCCCTTGGGCGGGTCGCAGCGTTCGATCGTGCCGCCGGCGTTGCCCTCGAGTTGGTAGTGGCCGCCCAGGCGGAGTTCACCGGTGACGGGGAGGAACCAGCGCGGGATGCGCTCGGGGTTGGTGCAGGCGTCCCAGACGTCGTCGAGCGGGGCGTCGTAGGACTGGCTCACGGTGACCACACGGGCCTCGGCCGCCTTGAAGACGCGGCGGCCGACCCGGCGGTCGACGGCGTTGATCTGATGGGTCACGTCGATCATGGGGTGCTCCTCGGAGGGTCGTCGGCACCGCGCAGCCGGCGTTCGCGCCTGCCGCGGGCCAGCTCGGTGGCCAGCGCGTCCAGGGGCTGGGCCCAGAAGCCGCGGAACCGGTCGAGCCAGGCGTCGACGTCCTTGAGCGGTGCGGAGTTCACCGCGTACAGCCGCCGGGCGCCCTCGGGGCGGACGGTCGCGAAACCGTTCTCCCGCAGTACCTTCAGATGCTGCGACACCGCGGGCTGCGAGATCCCGAACTCCGCCATGACGGCCTCGCAGACGGCGCCGGAGGTCTTCTCGCCGTCGGCGAGAAGTTCCAGTATCCGCCGCCGGACGGGGTCGCCGAGGACGTCGAACGCGTGCATGGCCGCCAACGTATCACCCACCCCTTATATAAGCCACCACTGATACGCCATCCGCCGCGGACCCGGGACCCGGCACACCCTCAGCGGGTGCGCCGGGCCGCCTCGGCGGCCTCGTGTTCACTCTCGACGTCCTTGGCGTAGACGAGGAAGTCGTCGACCATGCGGTGGAAGAGCGACGCGAGGCGGCGCAGGTCCTCCGGGGACCAGTCGGCCAGGGCGAGCTGCATACCGCGAGCCCCGACCTCGCGGATGCGGGAGATGGCGTCCCTGCCGAGGTCGGTGAGCTGGATGCGCTGGGCACGGCGGTCGTCGGGGTCGGGAATCCGGATCACATGACCGGACCGCTCCAACTGCTGCACCGTGCGCGTGACATGGGAGGCCTCCACGCCCAGGCGGTTGGCCAGTTCCCCCGGCCGCTGCGGCTCGCAGTCGGCGATCTGGCGCAGCAGGGCGACCGCCGCCCGGTCCAGCGGCACCCCGGCCAGACTCATCAGCCTCTCGTGCTGCCGGGCCCGCGTCCCCAGGTAGGTGATGCGCATCAGGGCGCGCTCGATCTCGGCCACCTCGGGCGAGACGGGTCCGGTGGGCAACGGTGGAATGACCATACCGGCAACTTTACCATATCATTGCGTTACTCAAGCAATTTGCTGCGGACCGGAGCACGGTACGGCGATGCGTGCGCAGAGCCGTCTCCCCGGCCGGCCACACCCCGGGTCTCGTCCCCGGGGACGGCAGGGACGTCCCCGGGGACGCGGGGACGGCATCGCGGAGGCGTGGCGCGGAAACGCTGGGCGGCATGCGATCACGACGCGTGGTCGCAGGAACGAAAGCCCGGAGGTTTCCATGATCCGACGGACCCTCACCAGCGGTGTGCTGGCCACGGTCGCGGCACTCGCGCTCGTGCCCACGGCGGCCGACGCCGCTCCGGCCGGCCCCGGCTCACGCCCGGCCGTGTCGGCGGTCGCCCCGCACCTGCTCCCCTCGATGCTGCCCGAGCCCGCCCAGCAGTCGCACCATGTCAACCGGTGGGCTACGCACCACCGTTCGATCCACTCCCTCGGACGTGTGGTCACGCACCGCCGGGCACTGAACGTCCGCTCCGGCCCCAGCACCCGGTACCGGGTGGTCGGCGTCCGGCACCCACACCGCCTGGTGGCGCTGAAGTGCCGGACGCGCGGGTCCTGGGTGGGCGGCACGCGACAGTGGTACCGCCTCGCGCATGCACGGGGTTACGTCTCCGCGCACTACGTGCGGGTCCGGCACACCCTGCCGTGGTGCTGACGCGCCGTCACGCGCGTACGCGGTGACCGGCCGGGCCCGTCCAGGAGCAGCGTGCTCCCGGACGGGCCGTCGGCTCGAGGTGTGTCGGTGCCCTCAGCCCGGGAAACCATCCCGACAACCGGGGCGAAACGCCCAAAGCGGGAATGGAGTCGGGAGCAGCAGCATGCGGCAACCCCAAGGAACGGCAGCGTCACCCGGGCAGTTGACGACAGCCCTGCGCGAGCTGCGGGACCGTACGGGTCTGAGCCTGGCGGCCCTGGCCGCGCGCACTCCGTACAGCAAGTCCGCCTGGCACCGCTATCTGACCGGGGCCAAGCACCCTCCCCGATCGGCCGTGGAGGCACTCGCCCGGCTCGCGGGCGCCGATCCAGTTCCGGCGCTGGCCCTGTGGGACGCCGTCGGCGAGTGCCCTTCCGCGGCCGCCGAGCCCGGCTCCGGGCCTGATTCCGAGCCCGAGCCCGATCCCGGACCCGAGTCCAGACCCGATCCCGTCCCCCGACCAGAGTCCGAGTCAGAGCCGGTCGATCCGCCCAGGACGCGGGTGGGACGCCTGCCGCTGCTGACGGCTCTCACCCTGCCCGCCGCGGTCACCGCGGTGGCCGCGGTCCTCCTCACACCGTCCCCCGGCAAGCCACCGGGCACCCGGGTGATGATGACGTCGCCACGCTGTCACGGCGCCTCCTGCCAGGGCGAGTTGCCCGACGCCTCGGCCTGCGCCGGGGACGCGCGCACCCAGAGCGCCGTGGCCGGCTCGACGTACACCGTGCGGCTGCGGTACTCGTCCTCCTGCCGTACCGCCTGGTCCCAGGTGCGGGTACGGGGCGCGGTCGCCCGGGAGATCTCCGTACGGATGGGCGGGAACGTCCTGTCGGCCACCTACGCCGCCGACGACACCAGCGGCGACACGAGCCCCATGCTCAGCGTCTCCTCCCCACGGGGTGTGGAGGCCTGCGCCGAGGTCGAGGGGAAGTTGGCCTGCACCGGCCTGGACCCCGACGCGCCGGACCGCCCGTGACGCCCCGGGGAGGGCGGGAGTGTCAGCTCGCGGCCAGGAGGTCCCGTCGGAGGCTGCTCTGCGCGGGGTTCCTCGGGGCGCGCAGGCCCGCGACTCCGATGAAGACCATGGAGGAGACACCGGCCAGAGCGAAGGCCGTGAAGCCCCGGTCGCCGCGGTCGGCGGCCGGCAGCCGGCCGCCGGGCCGGGGGCACCGCGCACAGGCCGGAGGCCAGGGAGACCTCATACATGCCGGGCTTCCCGCCGGAAGCGACGAAGTGTCCTCGGGCCGGGGCCGATGCCCCACACTCTGTCGGCGTTCCCGTGCCGTCCGCCCCGGCTAGGGTCACGGCATGACGCACAGTTTCGTTCTGCACGTTCCCGACGCCGACCTCGTGCCCGAGCCGCTCGAACCGGAGCAGATCGTCTCCGGGACGCCCGAGGTGACCGGCAAGGTGGTCTGGGAGTCGGCCGACGGCCGGCAGATCCGTGGGATCTGGCAGATCACCCCCGGGGTCGTCACCGACACCGAGGCGGACGAGTTGTTCGTGGTGATCAGCGGCTCGGCGACCATCGAGGTCGAGGGCGGGCCGACCTTGCGCGTCGGCCCCGGCGACATGGCGGTGCTGCGCGAGGGCGACCGCACGACGTGGACGGTGCACGAGACGCTGCGCAAGGCGTACGCGATCAACCTGTGAGGCCCGCCGCGGGGTTCAGCCGGCCACCGGGTGCGGCGGCATGTTGTACGGGGTCACCACCTGGATCGCCGACGGAAGCGTCGGTCCCGCGGGCGGCAGGGCGCCGTGGGCCCGCATCACCAGGTGGCAGGCCTCCCGCATGTCCTGCCGCAGGTCGTGGTGGAGCACGGCGGACAGGCGGTGCTCGCGCAGCAGGCGGGTGTTGTCCTGGTCGAGGTCGTGCGCGATGAACACCGCGCACTCGCGGCCGAGGTCCGCGAAGGCCCGCAGGGTGGCGATGTTGCCGCCGCCGATCGAGTAGACAGCGCGGATCTCCGGGTCGCGTTCCAGGGCGGCCCGCACGAGGTCGTACTGCGTGGCGTCCAGGCCCTGCCCCTCGGCGATCTCCACCAGCACCCGCCGGGGGTGGCGGGCGCGCATGGCGCCGCGGAAGCCCATCTCGCGTTCCTCCTCGTTGCGGAAGAAGCCGCTGCTGAGGCTGGTGAGCACATTGCCGGGCCGGTCGCCGAGCCACTGGCCCATCAGGTACGCGGCCGTCGCGCCCGCCGCCCGGTTGTCGCTGCCGACGTAGCCGAACCGGGCGCTGGCGGGCAGGTCGGTGACCAGGGTGACGACCGGGATGCCGACCGCCACCAGCCGGCCGACCGCCGCGGTGACCTCGGGGACGTCCGGGGCCTTGAGGATCACGCCCTGCGAGCCGCGCCGCGCGATCCGGTCGAGTACGGCGATCTGCTCGCGCACCGGACCGGTCTCGCGGAAGTGGAAGCGGGAGCGCACCACGGCCGGGTGCAGGGACGGCAGTTCGGCCTCCAGGGCGGTCCGTACGGCGGTGCTGAACCGCTCGGGCGCCTGCATCACGATGTCGACCATGAAGGTGCGGCCCACCAGCCGGACCTGGGTGCGCTGCCGGTCGAGGTCGGCGATGGCCCGGCGCACCTCCCGCGCGGTGCTCTCCCGCACCCCGCCGCGGCCGTTGAGCACCCGGTCGACGGTGGCCTCGCTCAGCCCTGCCTGACGTGCTATCTCGCGGATCGGGAAGGGGTGACCCATGCGCAGGCTCCTTGGGTGGGTCCCTGAGGGGTTTTTGATGGCTCGCTGCTGGTTGTTCGAGGTGTTTGTACTGACAAGAATGGCAGGACGCGACGGCCCTCGTGACCAGGTCCGCCGACGACCGGGTCCGGGACCGGGTCCGCCCGTCACCGTCCCCGAGTCCGCCCATGACCGTCCCCGTCACCGAGCCCGCCCGACGACCGTTCCCGTGGCCGCGTCGCCCGACGACCGAAAGGACGACGATGTCCTCCACCCCCGTACACCGCCGCGTCCGGCTGTCCGAGCAGGACTGCGACCTCGACTCCTTCCGCGCGCTCGTCGAGCGAGCGACCGACGCCGCCGACTATCCGCACGCCTCGTCGGTGGACCGCAACGTCCTCGTCTACGACGCCGAGCGGCTGCGCGGGCCCGCCGGCCTCGCCGCCCGCGACGCCCTACGGGCCGAACTGGTCCGCGCCCTGGACGAGGGCCCCGGCATCGTGGTGTTCCGGGGCGCCTTCCCCGACACCGCGGTGGTCGACCGGGCCACCGCCGTCTTCCGCGCCCTGATCGCCGAGCAGCGCGCCTCGGGCGCGGGCGCCGGGGACCACTTCGCCAAGCCGGGCGCCAACGACCGGGTATGGAACGCCCTGGAGAAGGCGGCGCTGCACGATCCGGAGGCGTTCGCCGACTACTACGCGAACGACGTCCTGGCGCTGGTCGGCGAGGCCTGGCTGGGCCCCGGCTACCAGGTCACCTCGCAGATCAACGTGGTCAACCCGGGCGGCGCGGCCCAGACCGTGCACCGCGACTACCACCTGGGCTTCCTGGCCAACGAGGTCGCCGCCGCCTACCCGGCGCACGTCCACCGGCTCTCCCCCGTGCTGACCCTCCAGGGCGCGGTCGCGCACTGCGACATGCCCGTGGAGTCCGGTCCGACGATGTACCTGCCGTACTCGCAGCGGTACGAGCCGGGGTACCTCGCCTGGCGACTGCCCGCGTTCCAGGCCTACTTCGAGGACCACCACGTGCAACTGCCGCTGGCCAAGGGGGACGCGGTCTTCTTCAGCCCGGCGCTCTTCCACGCCGCCGGGACGAACCGGTCGGCGGACATCCATCGCATGGCCAACCTGCTCCAGGTCTCCTCCGCCTTCGGGCGCGCGATGGAGACCGTGGACCGCGAGGCCGTCGCGGGCGCCGTCTTCCCGGTGCTGCTCAAGCGCAAGGCGGAGGGTGCCGACGCCGCATGGCTGGACCGCGTCGTCGCCGCGAGCGCCGAGGGCTACCCGTTCCCCACGAACCTCGACAGCGATCCGCCGGTCGACGGGCTGGCCCCGCCCTCGCAGGCGGACCTCGTACGGCGGGCGGTGCGCGAGGAGTGGACACCGGACGCGCTCCGCGCGGAGCTGCGGGCCGGTGCCGAGCGACGCGAGAGCTGAGGAAAGCCATGGGACTTCTCGAAGGAACCGCGGACGGACTGCTGCACGGCAAGGTCGTCCTCGTCAACGGCGGCAGCCAGGGCGTGGGGGCCGCGATCGCGCGGGCCGCCGTCCGCGAGGGCGCCGTGGTCGCCGTGACCGGGCGGCGGACCGAGCCGGGCGAGGCGCTGGTGGCGGAGCTGACGGCCGCCGGGGGCAAGGCGATGTTCGTCCGGGCCGACCTGGCCGACGCGGAGCAGGCCAAGGGGTCGGTGGCGCGGGTGGTCTCCGCGTACGGACGGATCGACTGCCTGGTGAACTCCGCGGGGCTGACCTCGCGCGGCACGCTCCTCGACACCACGCCCGAGCTGTTCGACGCGCACATCGCGGTCAACCTCAAGGGGCCGTTCTTCGCGATGCAGGCGGCGGTGGCCGACATGGTGGCCCGCGGGGCGCCGGGCACGGTCGTCAACATCATCACGTCCTCGGCGCACGGCGGGCAGCCGTTCCTGGCGCCGTACGTCGCCGCCAAGGCCGGCCTGGCCGGGCTCACCCGCAACGCCGCGCACGCCCACCGCTTCGACCGGGTACGGATCAACGGCCTGAACATCGGCTGGACCGCGACCGAGGGCGAGGACGCCACCCAGCGTGCCTTCCACGGCGCCGGTGACGACTGGCGGGAGCGGGCCGGGGAGCGGCTGCCGATGGGCAGGCTCGGCCGGCCCGACGAGATCGCCGACTTCGTGGTCCTGCTGCTGTCCGAGCGGTCCGGGGTGGTCACCGGTTCCGTGATCGACTGGGACCAGAACGTGCTCGGCGGACTGGACTGACGTACTGCCGCACCACGCGCGCGACCACGCACCACCCACGCACGACCCACGCACGACCCACGCACCAAAGGAGCATCAGCCCCCATGCGTATCGGAATCCTCGGCCTCGGCCGGATCGGCGCCTTCCACGCCGAGACCCTCTCCGGACTCGACACGGTCGAGTCGCTCGTCCTCGCCGACCCGTTCACGGACGCGGCCAAGGCCGCCGCCGAGCGGTTCGGGGCCGAGGTGGCCGACTCGGCCGAGGCGGTGCTGGCCGCCGGGGTGGACGGCGTCGTGGTGGCCGCCGCGACCGACGCCCACCCGGCGCTGATCCTCGCCGCCGTCGACGCCGGTGTCCCCGTCTTCTGCGAGAAGCCGGTGGCCCGCACCATGCCCGAGGGCGTCGAGGTCCTCAAGGCCGTCCAGGGCAGCGGTGTGCCCGTGCAGATCGGCTACAACCGCCGCTTCGACGCCGGATTCGCCGCTGCCCGGGCCGCGGTGCGGGCGGGCGAGCTGGGCAGGCTGCACACCGTGCGGTCCACCACGCTCGACCCGGCGCCGCCGCCGGCCGCGTACATCGCCGCCTCCGGCGGGATCTTCCGGGACTGCTCGGTGCACGACTTCGACATCATCCGCTGGGTGACCGGGCGGGAGGTGACCGAGGTGTACGCCGTCGGCGGCAACCGGGGCGCCAACCACATCAGGGAGGCGGGCGACGCCGACACCACCGGGGCGGTGCTCACCCTGGACGACGGCACGATCGCGGTGGTCTCCAACAGCCGCCACAACGCCCGCGGTTACGACGTCCGCATGGAGCTGCACGGCTTCGAGGACTCGATCGCCGTCGGCCTGGACGACAAACTGCCGCTGCGCTCCGTCGAACCCGGGGTGACCTTCCCCGCCGGCACCCCGCACGACTTCTTCATGGACCGCTTCACCGCCGCCTACCGCGCCGAACTCACCGCGTTCACCGAGGTCGTGGCCGGCCGGCTCCCCTCCCCGTGCACGGTCGCGGACGCCCTGGAGGCCGGCTGGATCGCCGAGGCCTGCACCCTCTCCCTCCACGAACACCGCCCGGTACGCATCGACGAGGTACGAACCGCCTGACCCACCGACGCAAGACCGGCAACGCGGCCCCTACGGGCCACGCGACCGGCCCAGCGGGCCCGCGTCGTCAGGGCTGCGGGCCCGCCCCCGCGAGTGTGGCGCGTTCGCGGGCTGTGCGGACTGTTGTCGTGAGGGTGGTGATGTCGTAGGCGCCGTGGTGGCGGCGGCCGTTGACGAAGAAGGTGGGGGTGCCGGAGACGGCGCTGAGGTCGGCCGACTCCACGTCGTCGGCCACCCGCTGCGCGCCCGTCCGCTCCCGCAGGTCCCGGCGGAAGCGGTCCACGTCGAGGCCGATCTGCTCGGCGTAGCGCAGGAGGTCCTTGGGGCTCAGGTCACCCTGGTGGCTGATCAGGACGTCGTGCAGCTCCCAGAAGCGGCCCTGGCGGGCGGCGCCCTCCGCGGCCTCGGCGGCGAGCTGCGCGTTCGGGTGGACGTCGGTCAGCGGCAGGTGCCGCCAGACGTAGCGCACGTCGTCGCCGAAGTCGGCGAGCAGCTCCCGCACGACCGGCTCGGCGAGTCCGCAGTACGGGCACTCGTAGTCGCCGTACTCGACCAGGGTCACCGGGGCGTCGAGCGGGCCGCGGACGTGGTCGCGCTCGGGGTCGACGGGCTCGCCGAGATCGACGAGGACCCGGCCGCGGCCCAGCAGCGCGCGGACTCGGCGGCGCGGGGGCAGCAGGGAGAGGACCCCGGTCACCAACCAGGTGACGGCGAAGGAGCACAGGACGGTCGCCAGGATGCCGATCTTCGCCTCCTCCAGCCGGGTCCCGCGGAGGGCGAGGGTGGCGATCAGCAGGGAGACCGTGAAGCCCACCCCGGCCAGGCCGCCGCCCGCGGTGATGGCGCCCCAGCCGATCGGCGGGCGCAGCCGCCCGCGGCTCAGCCGCACGGCGAGCCAGGTGGAGCCGACGATGCCGATCGGCTTGCCGACGACGTAGCCGAGCAGGATGCCGACGGTGACGGGTGAGGTGAACGCGTCCGCGAGCCGGGCCGCGCCGAGCGGCAGACCGGCGTTGGCCAGCGCGAACAGCGGCACGATCAGATAGCTGGTCCAGGGGTGGAGCATGCGCTGAAGCCGCTCGTTGGGCGACAGCGCGGTGGCCAGGCCCCGGCGCAGGGTGCGTTCCAGCTCGGGAGTGGGCTGCTCGCGGAAGCGCCGGAAGAGCCGGCTGGCGCGTTCCAGGGCGTGCCGCTGGGCCGGGTGGGCATAGGTGAGCAGGCCCATGACCAGTCCGCTGACCACCGGGTCGACGCCGGAGCGCAGCAGCGCGCCCCACAGGACCAGGGCGACGAACGCGTACACGACGGAGATCCGTACGCCGGCCAGGCGCAGTGCGATCAGCACGGCGAGGACGCCGAACGCGGTGAGCAGCGCGGGCACGTAGAGGGTCCCGCTGTAGGCGAAGGCGATGACGGCGAGGGCGAGGAAGTCGTCGGCGACCGTGACGCCGAGCAGGAAGACGCGCAGACCGCCGGGCAGCCGGGAGCCGAAGACGGCGAGGATGCCGAGCGCGAACGCCGTGTCGGTGGACATGGCCGCGCCCCACCCCCGTGCGGTGGCGTGGCCCGCGTTGAGGGCCAGGTAGATCGCCACGGGTACGGCCATGCCGTTGATCCCGGCGATCGCCGAGAGCGCGAGCCGCCTGCGCTCTCTCAGCTCCCCCATGTCGAACTCCCGGCGGGCCTCCAGGCCGACGACGAAGAAGAACAGCGCCATCAGCCCGCTGTTGATCCACTCCCGCAGTCCCAGCGAGACCCCGGTCGAGCCGACCATGAACGACACGTGGGTGCGCCAGAACGACTCGTAGGTTCCGGGCGAGACGTTGGCCCACACCAGCGCGGCGACCGCGGCGGCGAGCAGCACGGCGGCGCTGCCGGTCTCGGTGCGCAGGAAGGTGCGCAGCGGTCCGCGCGCGCCGGCGCCGCAGGCGGTCTGCCCGCTCATGGGCGGCTGTTCCGGAGGTGCGGTCGAAGCCCGGGACACGTCGTCAGTCCATGGAGCGGCCGGTCACCGGGCGGCTGCCCGGGCCGGCAGGTCGAAGACGTGTCCCGGAGTGACGATCTTCGTGATCGCCTCGCCGAGCAGGGTGCTGGGCTCGGTCCCCTTGTCGTCGATGTCGCTGTTCAGCAGGAGGACGAGAGTCGTCCGCGCCGAGGGGAGATAGACCGTGAGGGACTCGTAGCCCGGCAGTGAGCCGTTGTGGCCGATCCAGCCCCGCACGTCGAAGATGCCGAGGCCGTATCCGGCGCCGGGGACAGAGGTCGGGGGTGTGGTGAGCCGCTGCTTCTGGGAGGCGGGGCTGATGAGCCTGGTGCCGTCGGGCAGGACGCCCGTGGCGACGGTGCGCGCCCATACGCGCAGGTCGTCGAGGTTGGAGACCATCGCTCCGGCCGCCCAGCCCCAGGAGGGGTTCCAGTCGGCCGCGTCCTGCACCTCTCCGTTGGCCGTCTGGTTCGTGTAGCCCTGCGCGTGCGGCCGGGGGAACTGCGCCCCGGCCGGGAAGAAGGTCTGGTCGAGCCCGGCCGGCCGCAGCACATGGGTGCCGACGTAGTCCGCGAGATGTCGGCCGCTCGCCTTCTGGACGACCAGGCCCAGCAGGATGAGGTTGGTGTTGCTGTAGTCGAACTTCCGGCCCGGCGGGAAGAGCACGGGGTGCTCGAAGGCGTACGCGAGCAGTTGCTTCGGGGTGAAGGGCCGGCGCGGATCCGAGGCCAGCGCCTTGCGGAAGCCCGCGTCGGCCGTGTAGTCGGGCAGTCCGCTGCGCATCCCGGCGAGCTGCCGCAGGGTGATCCTGTCCCCGTTCGGCACGCCGGCGACGTACTTGCCGACGGGGTCGTCCAGGCCCACCTTGTGCCGGTCCACCAGATGCAGCAGCGCCGTCACGGTGAAGGTCTTGGTCTCGCTGCCGATCCGCATGTACAGGTCGGGCGACATCTTCCGCCCGGTTGTCTTGTCGGCGACGCCGAAGGACTTGACGTACTGCCCCTGGTCCGGTGTCCACAGCCCCACGGTCACCCCGGGCACGCCCGCCTGCCGCATGACGCGCAGCACGGCCTGGTCGAGTTGCCGGACCACGTCGGGACTCAGTCTCCGCACCCCGGTCGGGGACAGCCCCAAAGGCGCGGTGACGGAAGCGGCGCCGGGGCGGACGTGGGGTCCGGCAAAGGCGGTCCCGCCGGCGAGCGGCACCACGAGGATTCCGACGGCGGTCGCGGTGGCGACACCCCGTCGCAGTCGTGGACGTACGTGGGTCATGCGCCGGCTCCAAGCGCGTGGGAACGAGCCCGCGGCCGTCCCGGACGAGCAGGGGACGAGGGGACGCCGCGCGATTCCGCCGGCGTGCGCCGACGGAATCGCGCGGGCGGTTGACCCGCGCCGTCCCTCAGCTTAGGAGCGCCCCCGCGGCACCGCCTGTCGGCGACGCCTACGCGCCCCGCCACACGTTGGCGAAGGCCGCGTCCTCGATGGCCTTGCGCTGGCGGACGGCCTCCAGTTCCATCACCGCGTCGTGGACGGCGGCGAGGACGGTGAGGACCGCGTCGTCGGTGATGCCCGGCTCCGCCGCGGTCATCTCGTCGCGGATGCCGACGGCCGCGGCGAGGGTGAGCAGCACCGGCTCGTCGGCCGCCCAGCGGTAGCCCGCGCGGTTCCGTGCCTCGGTGTCGCTGAGGACCGAGCGGCCGCCCCGGAAGGGCAGCCAGCGGCTGCGTTCCCAGGTGACCTGGCCCTCCTGTTCCAGGGCGGTCAGATAGGCCCGGGCCAGGCCGCGCCCGCGCCGCCAGAGCCAGTCCTCCAGGGTTTCGTGCGGTACCTGGCGCACCAGCGAGGAGGCGGCCTCGTCCAGCAGCCGGTCGTCGAGCTCCGGCAGGGGCCGCGGCACGATCCGGTCGCCGTCCAGCTCCAGCACCTCGGCCCGCAGCAGGTCGTACGCCTCGGCGCCGGCCAGCGCCAGGGAGAGGTCCCCGCGCTCCAGCGACCGGCTGGGTTCCAGGTCCAGGGCGACGATCATCAGGTCACGCGCTGTGCTCATTACGCTCCCCGTCGAGGAGTTGCCCGCCACTGCGCCACCGGCACGCAGAACGCGACGTTTCGTGCTTCCCGTACGCCCCGACTGTAGCGCGGCGGGCGAGGCGCGCGGCGGGTGTCACCCGTACAGTGCCGGGCGTTCCGGCAGCTCCACCTCGACCCGGCCGCCCTCGCTCAGGGACCGGACGCCCGCCGCGCAGACCGCGGCCGCGGCGTAGCCGTCCCAGGCGGTGGGACCCGTGGCCGTGCCGTGGCGGACGGAGTCGATCCAGGCCCGCAGCTCGCGGTCGTAGGCGTCGTCGAAGCGTTCGAGGTAGTCCTGGGCGATGGTGCCGCCCCAGCGGCCCGCCGTCTGGGTGACCATGGCGTGGCCGTCGCCGACGCGGGCCGTACCGCGCTCGCAGACGGCCTCGGCCTGGACCTGGTAGCCGAAGCCGCAGTTGACGAAGATCTCCGCGTCGGCGATGACGCCGCCGTCCGTCTCGAGGACGACGAACTGCGGGTCCTGGATGCCGTCGGGGGCGTCGCGGGACGGCGTGGGGCGCAGCACCGTCACCGCGGTGATCTCCTGGCCGAGCAGCCAGCGGGTCACGTCCATCTCGTGCACGAGCGAGTCGCTGATGAGCAGCTCGCTGGCCCATCCGGGCGGGGCGGCCACGTTGCGGTGGCGGTGGTGCAGCAGCAGCGGGCGGCCCAGCCGGCCGGTCCGCAGGAGCTGTTCGAGCCGGACGTATTCCGGGTCGTAGCGCCGCATGAAACCCACCTGGATACGCCGCCGGCCGAGCCGCTGCTCGGCTTCGAGCACGCGCAGGGCGGAGGCCGGGTCCGGGGTGAGGGGCTTCTCGCACAGGACGGGCAGGTCGTGGGCGAGAGCGGCGAGCAGTGCCCCCTCGTGGGCCGGGCTCGAAGAGGCCACGAGCACCGCGTCGACGTCGGCCGCGGCCAGCGCGGCGGCCGGGTCGGTGTACGCGGCGCAGCCGCCGGAGTGGGCCGCGACGGCCGAGGCGCGTTCCGCGTCGGCGTCCACGACGGCGCTCACCCGGGCCCCGCTGACGACCTCCTGGATCCGGCGGACATGGTCGGCGCCCATCCGGCCCACGCCGATGACGGCGACGTTCAGCGTCGATGACCGGGCCATCGTCGTCCTTCCTCGGCGGGGTCAGGCACCGCAGGACTTGAGGAACCTGCGTGTGCGCACCGCGATGGGCAGCGGCTTGTCCGGCTCGCACGGGTACATGTCCTGCTCGACGATCGCGAAGAGGTCCACGCCGAGTCCCTGCGCGGCCGTCAGGACCGGTTCCAGCTCCGGTACTCCGGCCGGCGGCTCGCACATGACGCCCCGCTGGACCGCCGGCCCGAAGGGGACCTTGTTCGCCACCACCTCGGCGAGGATCTCCGGGTCGACCTGCTTGAGGTGCAGGTAGCCGATACGCTCGCCGTAGGTCTCGATCAGCTTGACGCTGTCGCCGCCGCAGTAGGCGTAGTGCCCGGTGTCCAGGCAGAGGTTGACGAGATCGGAGTCGGTGGAGTCGAGGAAGCGCTCGACGTGGGCCTCGGTGTCGATGTGGGTGTCGGCGTGCGGGTGGACGACGATGTCGAGGCCGTACGTCTCCCTGACCTGCCGGCCGAGCCGTTCCATGCCCCGCGTCAGGTGCGCCCACTGCTCGCCGGTCAGCTCCGGCTGCTCCAGGATCTCGGCGGTCTTGTCGTCGCGCCAGAAGGAGGGGATGACGACGAGGTGGCGTGCGCCCATGGCCCGGGTGAGTTCGGCGACCTGGCTGACGTGTTCCCAGGTGGACTCCCACACCGACGGGCCGCGGTGCAGGCCGGTGAAGACGGTGCCCGCCGAGACCTTGAGGTCGCGCTTGGCCACCTCGTCGGTGAGCCGGGCCGGGTCGGTCGGCAGATAGCCGTAAGGGCCGAGTTCGATCCAGGGGTAGCCGGCCTCGGCGACCTCGTCGAGGAAGCGTTCCCAGGGCACCTGCGCGGGGTCGTCGGGAAACCACACGCCCCAGGAGTCGGGGGCGGAGCCGACCCGGATGCGGTCCAGCACGGGGGCCATGTCATCAGTTCCCTTCGGTGGGTGCCGGTGCGGGCGCGGTGGGTGCGGCGAGGTCCTCCGCCTCCGGGAGCTCCTCGGTGTCGACACCGCGGACCTGCGACAGCTCGTGCTTGAGGGCGGCGAGTTCGGTACCGCCGGCCATGTGGTGGGTCAGCTCCTCCAGGCCGACGTCGCTGCGGCCGGCGCTGAGTTCGAGGGTGCCCAGGCGCAGCACGCTGAAGTGGTCGCCGACCATGTAGGCGTGGTGGGGGTTGTGGGTGATGAAGATGACGCCGAGGCCGCGGTCACGGGCGGCGGCGATGTACTTGAGGACCACACCGGACTGCTTGACGCCGAGCGCGGCGGTGGGCTCGTCCAGGATGAGGACGCGGGCGCCGAAGTGGACGGCGCGGGCGATGGCCACGCACTGGCGCTGGCCGCCGGAGAGGGTGCCGATGGGCTGTTCCAGGTCGTCCAGGACGATGCCCATGTTGCGCAGTTCCTCGTCCGCGGTCCGCTTCATCCGGGCGATGTCGAGGCGGCGGACGGGCCAGGGGCCCTTGGTCATCTCGGAGCCGAGGAAGAAGTTCCGCCACACGGGCATGAGCGGGACGGTCGCGAGGTCCTGGTAGACGGTGGCGATGCCCTTGGCGAGGGCGTCGCGCGGGCTGGAGAAGCGCACCGGTTCGCCGTCGACGAGGAACTCGCCCTCGGTGTGCCGGTGCAGCCCGGAGATGATCTTGATGAGGGTGGACTTGCCGGCGCCGTTGTCGCCGAGTACGCAGGTCACGTGCCCCGGGTGGACGGCGAGGTCGACGCCGTGCAGGGCGCGGATGTTGCCGTAGGACTTGCCGGCGCCGCGCAGTTCGACGACGGGCCCGTCGTGCGCGGGCGGGGTGTCGGGGAGGACGGCTCCGTGGGTCGCCGCCTTGTCGGTCGTCATGTCGGTCACCTCCGGGTCGCCGTGCGGCGGACCCACAGATTGATGAGCACGGCTCCGAGCAGCATCACGCCGAGGAAGGCCTTGAACCAGTCGGGGTTCCAGCCCGCGTAGACGATGCCCTGGTTCACCATGCCGAACATGAAGGCGCCGAAGACGGGGCCGATGGCGGAGCCGTAGCCGCCGGTGAGCAGGCAGCCGCCGATCACCGCGGCGGCGATGTAGATGAGCTCCTGGCCGACGCCCTCGCCGGACTGCACGGTGTTGAACGAGAACAGCTGGTGCATGCCCGCGAACCAGGCGCCGAAGCCGACCAGCATGAACAGGGTGATCTTGGTGAAGGTGACGGGCACGCCGACCGCGCGGGCGCTGTCCTTGTTGCCGCCGACCGCGAAGATCCAGTTGCCGTACTTGGTGCGCAGCAGGACCCAGGTGGCCAGTGCGGCGAAGACCAGCCACCACACCACGGTGATCTTCACCTCGACACCGCCGACGTCGAAGGACGAGGCGAAGACGGCCTTGGCCTGGTCGAAGCCGTCCATGTCGCTGATGTCGTCGGTGGCGACGTTGCCGGTGACCAGTTTGGTGACGGCGAGGTTGACGCCCTGGAGGATCAGGAAGGTGCCGAGGGTGACCAGGAAGCTCGGCAGGCCGGTCTTCACCAGCATCCAGCCGTTGAAGGCGCCGATGCCCAGCGACACCGCCAGGGCGACGATCACCCCCGCCCACACGTTCATCGTGAGCTGGTAGCTGAGCATGCTCGCGGTGAGCGCCGAGGTGATCACGGCGACACCGGCGGAGAGGTCGAACTCGCCGCCGATCATCAGCAGTGCCACCGGCAGGGCCATGATCCCGATGGTCGACGACTGGTAGAGGACCGTCGCCATGGAGCCGCCCTGGCGAACCGAGGGCGCGGCGACGAGGAAGAACACGAGCACGGCGACGGCGCCGAGGAAGACCCCGACCTCCGGGCGGGCCAGCAGCCGCAGCGCCAGCGGGCGCCGTACGGTACGGCCGTCGGTCTGCTGGGAGCCGGGAGCCGGCGGTGTGCTCACCGCCGGTGCGGCCTGCTGGGACATGTCGCTCACCGGGTGCCCTTCGCGGCGAACCCCGCGATCTTCTCGACGTTGGACTTGTCGACGAAGGCCGGTCCGGTGAGCACCGGCTGCTCGCCGCCGCCGCTGTAGTTGCCGTTGTTCTTGTACAGCCACAGGCCGTCCACGGCCAGGTAGCCCTGGAGGTAGGGCTGCTGGTCGACGGCGAACTCGATGTCGCCCTTCTTGACGGCGCCGGCCAGTTCCTTGTTGAGGTCGAAGGTGGCGACCTGCGCCTTGCTGCCCGCGTCGCCCACCGACTGCACGGCGGTCATCGCGACGGGGGCGCCGAGGGTGACGACGTGGTCGACGGAGCCGTCCTGCTTGAGCTTGGCGGTGATCGTCGACTTCACCGACGGCATGTCCGCGCCGTTGACGTAGAGGTTCTCGATCGAGCCCTGGAAGGTCTTCTTCACGCCGTCGCAGCGCTGGGTCAGGCCGACGTTGCCCTGCTCGTGGATCACGCAGACGGCCTTCTTGGCGCCGACCTCGTTCAACTTCTTGCCGAACGCCTCGCCCGCCACCGACTCGTCCTGCCCGAAGAACTCCAGCAGGTTGAGCTTCTTCCAGTCGTTCAGGCCGGAGTTGAGCCCGACCACGGGTATGCCGGCCTGCTCGGCCTTGGCCAGCACGCTCCGCATCGCGTCCGGCTTGGCGAGGGTGACGGCGATGCCGTCGACCTTCTGGTCGATGGCGTTCTGGACGAGGTTGGCCTGGGTGCCGGCGTTGGGGTCGGCGGAGTAGACGAGCTTGATGTTGTCCTTGGCGGCGGCCGCCTCCGCGCCCTTGCGGACGATGTCCCAGAAGGTGTCGCCGGGCGCCTGGTGGGTGACCAGCGCGACCGTCATCCGGGGCGTGCCGGCCTTGCCCGCCGTGCCGCCACCGTCTCCGCCCTCCTCGGCCTTCTTTCCGCCCGAGCCGCTGGAACAGCCGGCGAGGGCCAGAGCCGCCACCGCGGTCACGGCCACGAGGGGGGCGACTCCGCGGGAGCGGCGAGAAGAGCGGTCCATCTTTCCTGCACCTCACTGTGGTTCGGGGAAAGCTCGGGGGGAGAACTCGGGGAACTCGGGGGAAGGTAGGGCATCGGGAGGTCCGGGGCCCAGAGCCGGCAAGGACGGCTCCGGGGCCGTGCGCCGCTTGCGCGGCTGGTGCGTTGGGACCGGATCCAATCCCCTGGCGCGCCCGCTGTCAATACTTTGTTAAGACATCCGTTCACGAGCTAGTCCGAATGTAAGAACAAACTCTTGACAGTGTGGCCGCCCGCGTCCTACATCTGGGAGGCGGCAGGCCCCGGGATCCGTGTCCCCACCGTCGCCGGGCCCCCTGGGATCCGCACCCCAGCCCAGCTCGAGGAGCGTCGCGCATGGCAGAGCCCGTTGAGTCCGCCCAGTCGTTCGACCTGATCACCATGGGACGCATCGGGGTCGATCTCTACCCCCTGCAGTCCGGCGTACCCCTGGCCCGCGTGGAGACCTTCGGCAAGTTCCTCGGCGGTTCCGCGGCCAACGTGGCCGTCGCCGCGGCCCGGCTCGGCCGCTCCACCGCGGTGATCACCCGCACCGGCGACGACCCGTTCGGCGCGTATCTGCACGAGGCGCTGAAGGACTTCGGCGTCGACGACCGCTGGGTCACGCCGGTCGCCGCGTACCCGACCCCGGTGACCTTCTGCGAGATCTTCCCGCCGGACGACTTCCCCCTGTACTTCTACCGCCGGCCCAAGGCCCCGGACCTGGAGATCCACACCGACGAGCTGGACCTCTCCGCGATCCGCGCGGCCCGGATCTTCTGGATCACCGGCACCGGCCTGAGCGAGGAGCCGAGCCGCTCCGCCACGCTCGCCGCCCTGGCCGCGCGCGACAAGGCGGGCACCACCGTCTTCGACCTCGACTGGCGCCCAATGTTCTGGCCGGATCCCGCCCAGGCCCGCCCTTACTACGCCGAGGCGCTGCGCCACGCCACCGTGGCGGTCGGCAACGTCGACGAGTGCGAGATCGCCACCGGCGTGCGCGAACCCGAGGCCTGCGCCGAGGCGCTGCTGGCGGCCGGTGTGGAGCTGGCCGTCGTCAAACAGGGCCCCAAGGGCGTCCTCGCGGTGCACCGGGACGGCACCCGGGCCGAGGTCCCGCCGGTGCCCGTCGAGGTCGTCAACGGCCTCGGCGCGGGCGACGCGTTCGGCGGCTCGCTCTGCCACGCCCTGCTGTCCGGCTGGGACCTCACGACGACCATGCGGTACGCCAACGCGGCCGGCGCCCTCGTCGCCTCCCGCCTCGCCTGCTCCTCCGCGATGCCCACCCGTGCGGAGGTCGACGGCCTCCTCGCGCGAGCCACTGCCTGAACGGAGCCTCCCCTTGACCCTCAGCATCCCCGACCTCACCGCGGTCCGTGCCCGGCACCCCGAGGCCGTCGCGGAGGCGGCCGCGCGCCGGGAGCGCCGTCCGCTGATCGGCGACAGCGGCCGGCTGATGATCGTGGCCGCCGACCACCCCGCGCGCGGCGCGCTCGGCGTCGGCGACCGCAGACTCGCCATGGCCAATCGGGCCGACCTGCTCGAACGCCTCTGCGTCGCGCTGTCGCGGCCCGGCGTCGACGGGGTGCTCGCCACCGCCGACGTCCTGGAGGACCTGCTGCTCCTCGGGGTGCTCGACGGCAAGGTCGTCATGGGCTCGATGAACCGCGGCGGCCTGTCCGGCGCCTCCTTCGAGATGGACGACCGCTTCACCGGGCACCGCGCCCGCGACATCGCCCGGCTCCGCTTCGACGCGGGCAAGCTGCTGCTGCGCATCGACTACGACGACCCGGGCTCGCTGAGCACCATGGAGTCCACCGCGCGGGCCGTCGACGAGATGGCGGAGCTGCGTCTGCCGGTCTTCGTCGAGCCGTTCATCGCGCGCCGCGCCGGCGGCAGGGTCGCCAACGACCTGTCCGCCGAGGCCGTCACCCGCTCCATCGCCATAGCGTCGGGCCTGGGCGGCACCTCCGCCTACACCTGGCTGAAACTGCCCGTCACCGAGAACCCGGACGACATGGCCGAGGTCCTGCGGACGTCCACGCTGCCGGCCGTGCTGCTCGGCGGCGAGATCGGCGACGACCAGGAGGGCGCCTACGAACGCTGGCGCAAGGCCCTCAGGCTCCCCACCGTGCAGGGCATGGTCGTCGGCCGGTCGCTGCTGTACCCGGCCGCGGGCAGTGTGGAGAGCGCGGTCGACACGGCCGTGAGCCTGCTGTGACGGGGCCCTTCCGGTCCGGGCCCGCCCCGGCCTCGCCCGGGCCGTGACGCCCGTGCTCCAGCCCGTGATCCGCCGTGATCCCGCTGCGAAAAGGAGGCATCTCGTGACCAGCCCCTACCACCTCCCCGCCGGAAAGGCCCTCGGCGGACCCTACGTCGTGGACGTGAACCCGGAGTCCGCCGGCTGGGGCCACTCCAGCCTGCGCGTCCTGGAACTGCCGCCCGGCGGCTCGCACACCTTCGACACCGGCGACAGCGAGTGGATCGTGCTGCCGCTCGGCGGCGGCTGCACGGTCGCCGCCGCCGACGACTTCGGCAGTGACACGTTCCAACTGACCGGCCGCGAGAGCGTGTTCAGCGGCGTGAGCGACTTCGCGTACGTACCCCGCGACGCCCGCGTGACCGTCTCGTCCACGGGCGGCGGACGGTTCGCGCTCACCGGCGCCCGCTGCGTCCGGCGCCTGCCCGCCCGGTACGGTCCGGCGTCCGGCGTACCGGTGGAGCTGCGCGGCACCGGGAACTGCTCCCGCCAGGTCAACAACTTCGGCGCGGCGGACGTCTTCGAGTGCGACAAGCTGATCGCCGTGGAGGTGATCACCCCGGGCGGCAACTGGTCCTCCTTCCCGCCGCACAAGCACGACGAGCACCGGCCGGGCGAGGAGTCGGTCCTGGAGGAGGTCTACTACTTCGAGTTCGCCGCCCACGACGGCACCCCCGGCCTCGGCTACCAGCGGGTCTCCCCGTCCGGTCCCGGCCGGGAGACGGACGTGCTGGCCGAGGTGCGCGGCGGTGACGTGGTCCTGATCCCGGACGGCTGGCACGGACCGTCGATGGCCGTGCCCGGCCACCACATGTACTACCTCAACGTCATGGCCGGCCCGGACGCCGAGCGCGCCTGGCTGATCTGCGACCACCCCGACCACGCGTGGATCCGCGGCACCTGGCCCGAGCAGCCCGTCGACCCCCGCCTGCCCCTGTACACCGCCCCTTCCCCGTGAGGTCACGATGAGCCACTCCACGATCCGCCTCACCGCCGCCCAGGCGCTGGTGCGGTTCCTCGCCGCCCAGCACACCGAGCGGGACGGCGTACGGCACCGGCTGATCGCCGGCACCTGGGGCATCTTCGGCCACGGCAACGTGGCCGGTCTCGGACAGGCGCTGATGGAGGCGGGCGAGGACGTCATGCCGTACCACCAGGGCCGCAACGAGCAGGCCATGGTGCACGCGGCGGTCGGGTACGCCCGGCAGTGCGGCCGGCTGTCCACGCAGGCGGTCACGACGTCCATCGGACCGGGCGCCACCAACCTCGCCACGGGTGCGGCCCTGGCCACGATCAACCGCCTGCCGGTGCTCCTGCTCCCCGGCGACTACTTCGCCTCGCACGCCGCCGACCCGCTGCTCCAGCAACTGGAGCACCCCGTCGAGGCGGACGTGTCGGTCAACGACACCCTGCGCCCGGTCTCCCGCTGGTTCGACCGGATCACCCGCCCCGAGGCCCTGATCCCCTCCGCCCTGAACGCCATGCGGGTGCTCACCGACCCGGCCGAGACTGGGGCCGTCACCCTCGCGCTGCCGCAGGACGTGCAGGCGGAGGCCTTCGACTGGCCCGAGGAGTTCTTCGCCGAGCGGGTGTGGCGGGTACGGCGCCCCGCCCCGGACCCGGCCGAACTCGCCGACGCGGTACGGGCCGTGCGGGCCGCCCGCCGCCCGCTGGTCGTCGCCGGCGGCGGCGTCCACCACAGCGGGGCCGAGGACGCGCTGAAGGCGCTCGCCGACGCCACCGGCCTCCCGGTCGCCTCCACCCAGGCGGGCAAGGGCTCGCTGCGCCACGACCACCCGGCCGACCTCGGCGGCATCGGCCACACCGGCACGGCCGTCAGTGACGACCTGGCCCGGACCGCGGACCTGGTCGTCGGCGTCGGCACCCGCTACACCGACTTCACCACGGCCTCCGGCACGCTCTTCCAGAACCCGGAGGTCCGCTTCGTCAACCTCAACGTCACCGCGTTCGACGCCCACAAGCTGGCGGCCACCACCCTCGTCTGCGACGCGCGGACCGGTCTCACGGCGCTCACGGAGGCGCTGGCCGGGCACCGTGTGGACGCCGGGTACGAGGCCGAGTACCGCGCCGGCAAGGAGCGCTGGGAGCGAGTGGTCGAAGCGGCGTTCCGCGCCGAGGACGACAGCGCCGTACCGACCCAGAGCCAGGTGCTGGGCGCGCTCGACGCGGTCGTGGGCGACGACGACGTGGTGATCAACGCGGCCGGCTCCCTCCCCGGTGACCTGCACAAACTGTGGCGGACCCGCTCCCCGCGCCAGTACCACCTGGAGTACGGCTATTCCTGCATGGGCTACGAGATCCCGGCCGCGATCGGCGTGCAGCAGGCCGCGCCGGACACGCCGGTGTGGGCGCTGGTCGGCGACGGCACCTACCTGATGATGCCGACGGAGATCGTCACCGCCGTCCAGGAGGGCCTGCCCGTCAACATGGTGCTGGTCCAGAACCACGGGTACGCCTCCATCGGCGGCCTGTCGGAGTCGGTGGGCGCCGAGCGCTACGGCACCGCCTACCGCTACCGCGCCGCCGACGGCTCCTTCACCGGCGCACCCCTCCCCGTGGACCTCGCCGCCAACGCCGCCAGCCTCGGCATGGAGGTACTGCGCGCCAAGACGGTCGGCGAGCTGCGCCGGGCGCTCGGGGCGGCCCGTGCCTCCGACCGACCGACGTGCGTCTACGTCGAGACCGACGTGGAGCGTCCCGCCCCGGCCGCTCCCCCGGCCGAGGCCTGGTGGGACGTGCCGGTGGCCGAGGTGTCCGCCCGTGAGCCCGCCGTCCGGGCCCGCGCGCGCTACGACCGCGAGGTGGCCGCCCGCCGCCGTCATCTGTGAACGCGCCCCGGCGGGGGCCGCTCGAGCCCGTGTCCCACCCGACCCGACCCGGAGGGGGTGCCGCCGTGGCGACGACCGGTGACCGGTCCCGTCCCGGGACCGTCTGCGCGCTCGATTCCCTGGACTTCGTGCTGGACCGGGGCAGTCCGGTGCCGCTGTACCACCAGTTCGCCCAGCAGCTGGAGGCCGCGATCCAACGCGGGCTCCTCACCCCGGGGAACCTCCTGGGCAACGAGATCGACCTGTCCGCGCGCCTGGGCCTGTCCCGCCCCACGGTCCGCCAGGCCATCCAGTCCCTGGTCGACAAGGGCCTGCTGGTGCGGCGGCGCGGGGTGGGCACCCAGGTGGTGCACAGCCGGGTCAAGCGCCCCCTGGAGCTGAGCAGTCTCTACGACGACCTGGAGACGGCCGGGCAGGGACCGACCACCAGGGTGCTGCGCAACGAGCGGGTGCCCGCGACCGCCGACGTGGCCGCCGCGCTCGGCCTCGCGGAGGGCGCCGAGGTCACGGTGCTGGAACGGCTGCGGTTCACGCACGGCCGGCCGGTGGCGTTCCTGTGCAACCACCTGCCGGCGGCCCTGCTCGAACCCGACACCGCCCGGCTGGAGTCGACGGGCCTGTACCGCGTGATGCGCTCGGCGGGCATCACCCTGCACAGCGCCCGCCAGACCATCGGCGCCCGCACGGCCACCGCCGAGGAGGCCCCCCTGCTCGACGAGCGGGAGGGCGCCGCCCTGCTCACCATGCAGCGCACGGCCTACGCCGACACCGGCCGCGCGGTCGAGCACGGCACCCACGTGTACCGCGCGTCCCGGTACACCTTCGACTTCCAACTGCTGGTGAGGTCGTGAGGGGCTGTCACCACTGATTGCGGAGGGAGGCAGGCCGCGGAACACATCTGGGGCCGCCTTCGCACGCTGGCGCGTCAGTCACAACAGGGCTGTGAGACGGGCGTGAAGTGGCGAAGCCCCGGCCGGTGAACACCACGTTCGACAGCCCGGGCAGGTAGGCACGGGCTGCGGCCCGAGGCTCAACTCGCTTACCAGGACGACGTCCTCGTGGAAGGTTTGTGAATTGGTGCTGTGACGCGCCTGCGTGGCTATGGTGATCGCTGGCATCGAAGGGGAGAAGGGGAGCACATGACCGGGCACAACACCACGTCGACGCGTCCGCCGGAAGGATCGCACCAGCAGCCGCGCTGGGCCTGGTGGGTCGTGGGGATCGTGATTCCGATCGTGGGGATCCTCGTGACGGTACTGGTGAGCCGGTCCGGTTCCTCCGGCGACACCAGTGACAAGAGCGCGGAGTTGGCGCCCACGCGGTCCACCGCCTCGACGGAGTCCGGTGCTCCCGAGCAACCTGCCGAGACCGCCGGTACCGTGCGCGCGGTGTTCGGGCCGAAGGCCGTGGCGGCCGACACGACCAACCGCGGGTCCTTCGTCGATCTGGACACCACGGAACCGACCGTCACGGGGTCGGACATCGCCGGCGCAGACGTCACCTTCGGGGCCCCGACCGGGTCTGTGGAGCTGTCCGTGCCGGGATCTGCCGGGAACCTGGCCCCGCTGCCGGCCTCGGGTGCCGCGCCGACGGCCACACAGTGTGCCGAGAGTGTTCGGACCAACGGCACCTACACCACGGGGGTCAAGCCTGGCGACCGGTTCTGCCTGCTGACCGGCGAGGGCCGTACCGCCTACCTGCGCGTCCTCGCCGCGCAGGTCCAGGGCACGGGACGTCTGGAGATCACCGTCTGGGACACGCCTGCCGCCTGACCCCCCGGGGTACTGCGGCAGCATGGGCACCATGCCGAACCGACTGGTCCCCGTACATGATCAAGGGGATGCTTCAGATTCCTCTGAAACATCCCCTGACCTGCGACTCTTCCGAGTCGGGACGACAGGATTTGAACCTGCGACCCCTTGACCCCCAGTCAAGTGCGCTACCAAGCTGCGCCACGTCCCGGTGCGCGTTCGTGCGGTGAACCGCGTGATCGCGCGAACGTCACTTTACCGCACCTCGGGGGCCGCGCCGAAAAGGGGCGCGGGGTCGGGGACAATCGGCGTATGAGCGGCACTTCCTCCGACAGGCCGGCGGGCGCGCGGGACCGGGACAGTGAGGGGCGGGCGCGCAACGCCCGGCCCCGGGACGGGCTCGGGCGGCCCCTGCCGTACGGCGCCGACGGTGTACCGAGGCAGCCCGAGGGCGTGGTGCGCACCCCGCCGGCGACGGTCGCCGAGGCTCAGGCACTGCTGGACGCGGGCAAGCCCTTCCACGCGCACGAGGTCTTCGAGGACGCCTGGAAGTCGGGGCCACCGGCGGAGCGCGCCCTCTGGCGGGGGCTGGCCCAGCTCGCGGTGGGGCTCACGCACGCGGCCCGCGGCAACGTCACCGGCGGCGCCCGGCTGCTGCGGCGCGGGGCGGGGGCGGTGGAGGAATGGGTGGCGGACACCGGGCAGCGGACTCCGTACGGCATGGACGCGTCCGGGGTGGTGGCGTGGGCGCGGGAACTGGCGGACGCCGTGGACAGCGGGGCGGCGGGTGCCGTGGACGCGGCGGAACGGGCGCCTCGGCTGCGCGGGGACGGGGCGTAGCCGACGGGCTGCGTGAGTGGTGCCGGTAGCGGTCGGTGTGGCACCGGTGGACGCGCTGTCAGTGCCGTACGGCAGACTCGGGGCGTGCGAAAGATTCATGTGATCGGCATCGGCGCGGGCGACCCGGACCAGCTCACCCTCCAGGCGGTCAGGGCGCTGCGCGACACGGACGTGTTCTTCGTCCTCGACAAGGGCGAGGCGAAGTCGGACCTCGTACAACTGCGCCGGGACATGCTTCGCACGCACATACCGGAGGGGACGTACCGCGTGGTGGAGGCGCGTGACCCGGAGCGGGACCGGACGGCGGGCGGTGCCGCCTACTCCCCCGCCGTCGGCGACTGGCGCAGCGCACGCGCGGACGTCTACGAGCGGCTGATCACGGCGGAACTGGACGAGGACGAGACCGGCGCGTTCCTGGTGTGGGGCGATCCGGCGCTGTACGACAGCACGCTCGGCATCCTCGAGGAGGTGCTGGCGCGGGGCGCGGTGGACTTCGCGTACGACGTGGTGCCCGGCATCAGCAGCGTCTCGGCCCTGGTGGCCCGGCACCGCACGGGGCTCAACCGGGTCGCCCGGCCTGTGCAGATCACCACCGGGCGGCGGCTGGCCGAGGGATTCCCGGAGGGCGTGGACGACGTGGTGGTGATGCTCGACGCCCACCAGGCCTTCCGGCACTGCGCCGACCAGGACATCGACATCTACTGGGGCGCCTACATAGGCACCCCGGACGAGATCCTCGTCTCCGGCCCGATCGCCGAGGCCGCGCCGCGCATCGAGCGGCTGCGGACCGAGGCTCGCGAGCGCAAGGGCTGGATCATGGACACGTATCTGCTGCGCCGCAACCCCGAGGGTCGGGCGGAGTAGGCCTGGCGGCTCGGCCGAGGCGTTCCAGCACGGCCGCGACGTCCGGTACGGCGGTCAGCTCCGGAGGCAGCGGCGGACGGCGTACGACGACGACCGGCAGCCCGAGTTCCCGCGCGGCCGAGAGTTTGGCCGCGGTGGCCGCTCCCCCGCTGTCCTTGGTCACCAGCACGTCGATGCGGTGCGCCCTGAGCAGCTCTGTCTCGCCGGCCACGGTGAACGGCCCGCGGGCGAGCACCACCCGCGTGTCCGGGGGTATCGGCGGCTCGGGCGGCTCGACCGACCGTACGACGAAGTGCGTCTCGGCCAGATGGGCGAAGGCGGCGAGGCTCAGCCGTCCCGTGGTCAGGAACGCCCGGCGCCCCAACCGCGGCAGCAGCTCCGCCGCGGCGTGCAGCGAGGCGACCGGGTGCCAGCGGTCCCCGGGTCCCGGCCTCCATCCGGGCCGGCGCAGGACCACCACGGGTACGCCGGTCGCCGCCGCGGCCCGCGCCGCGTTCCGCGTGATCGCCTCGGCGAAGGGATGGGTGGCGTCGACGACGGCGTCCACGCGGTGCTCGCGCAGCCAGGAGGCCAGCCCCTCCGCTCCACCGAAACCGCCGACCCGCACGTCCCCGTCCAGCGCCCCCGGCCGTGTCACCCGCCCCGCCAGCGAACTGGTCACCCGCACCCCGTCTCGCGCCGCGAGCACCGCGGCCAGCTCACGGGCCTCGGCGGTACCACCGAGAACCAGGATGTGCGAGGACATGACATCGAGCGTAGGGGGTGACGGACGGGGGGCCGCACCAGGGTGCGGCGACGAGGGCGCGAGACCCTACTGCCGGCTGGCGGGCCTCACGCGCGTGCGGCGTGTGGCATCACCCGCGCTTCGAACCCGCCATTCGGCATGGCACTGCGCGCGGCACCGCGTACCGACGCTGAGAGCCGCGCCGTGGAGACGGGCATCTCCACACGGCCATCGGCCGGGCCGTCCCGGCGCCGTGGCCTGCCCCAAGACCTGCGGGCCCGTCGCGCGGCGGACGGGCCCGCCCGCCGCAGACCAGCGGGCGCAAGGCGCCCAGGGGCTGAGGCATCGTCGGCGCGAGAACCCTGGACAACGGGTGGACGGGCTCAGCCCTGCCCGGCTCGGCGCAGGTCGTGTTCGGACAGGGGACCCACCGACCAGCCGGCGTCTTGGCAGACACGGAGAAGGCCGGGCAGGGCGCCTAGGGCTGCCTGCCAGGAGTTGGGGGCGCAGGCGTGGTCGGTGTCGTGCAGGAGGATCGTGCCGCCGCCGCGCAGGTCCGCGGTGACGGTGGTGCGGACGGAGGCGGGGGTCGCGTCCGCCGTCCAGTCGCGGCCCCAGGCGGTCCACAGCACGGGGCGCAGGCCCGCGTGCCGGGCGGCGGCCCAGCGGCCCGCGGTGAGAATGCCGTAGGGCGGGCGGTACCACCGCGGCCGCAGGCCCGTTGTCTCGCGCACGGCGAGGGCCGCCCGCGCGGTCTCCCGGACGTCCCGGGCCGGAGCCGGCAGCCAGGGACGGCTGTGGGTCCAGCCGTGCACGGCGAGCTCGTGCCCCCGGTCCGCGATGTGCCGGGTGAGGCCGGGGAAACGGGCCACTCTTCCGCCCAGGACGAAGAACGTGGCGCGTACGTGGAGCCGGTCCAGCTCGTCCAAGAAGTGCGGCGTGGAGGCCGGGTCCGGGCCGTCGTCGAAGGTCAGTGCGACGTGGTCGGGGCGGCCGGTCCCGGCGAGACCGGGGAAGCACAGGGCCCGGAAGCGGGGCAGCCAGGTGGCCGCCGGGACGATGTGGGCGGCCGCGACGGCGGCCACCGGCGTGAGGGCCGCCAGCGCGGTGCGCGCGTGACGGCTGCCTGGTCCTGCCACCTGCCGACTCCGCCTGACGGGTGCTCTGCCTGCCACCTTCCGACTCCTCCTCATGCTGTTGTCCTCATGGGTGCTCCGCCTGCGCCCTTCCGACTCCTCCTCATGCTTCTGTCCTCACGGGTGCTCCGCCTGCGCCCTTCCCGGATCGGAGGCCGCGCCGACCGCCGCTTCCGCGTCCCACTTGCCCGAGACGGCCGGGGAACGGGACAGACCGACCGTCCCGGCCGCGAGCAGACCGATACCGATCGCCTCGGGCACCATGCGTACGCCCAGGGCGATGTGTTCCCCGAACAGCGCCCAGCCCAGCGCCATGCTCGTCAGGGCGTCGCCGAGGGTGAGGGCGGGCTGGGAGGCGACGAGCGTCCCCGCCCGGAAGGCACACTGGAGGAGTCCGAAGGCGGCCAGCCCGGTGATCGCCGTGGCGTACGGCGTCCAGTCCGACAACAGTGTGGCCAGGCCCTGCGGATAGAGGCCCGTGACCTCCTTGAGGAGGGCGGCCGTCGCCGCGAACAGCACGGCCGAGGCCAGACCGAGCACGGCTGCCCGGGGCGGGCCCCTGACCAGCCGCGCCACGCCGATCAGCAGGAGCACCAGGCACGCCAGGGCGGCGCCGACCGGGATCCAGCGCGCCCCCTCGGCCGTGGCGCGTCCGGCGGACGGCGAGGCGGCGCCGAGGAAGACGGCCAGTCCGGCGGCCAGGGCGAGGAAGGACAGCCAGGTGATCCGGGCCGGCCGCCGGCGGAAGACGATGCTGCCCATCGCCAGCGTGAACAGCAGTTCGGTCGCCAGCAGGGGCTGGACGAGTGACAGGCTCCCGACGGCCAGCGCCGCGGCCTGCAACACCGCGGACACGGCCAGCATGGCCGCCCCGGCCAGCCAGAACCGCCGCCGCCTGACCTTGACGGCATGCGGCGTACCCGCGGCGTCCGGCCCGTGTCCGCCCTCCGCCGCCCGGGGAGCCGGACCGCCGTCCTCCCCGCGCCTGTCCGGCGTCTCGCCCGCCGTACCGCCGGTGCGCCGATCGCCCCCTCCCCCGCCGTCCGGCGTCTCCGTCGCCGCGCGCCTCATCAGTACCGAGGCCGCGGCGTTGGCGCACGCGGCGAACAGTGCGAGGACGATGGTGAGCGCGTTCACGCCGTGTGTCACCCAAATCGTGCGGCAAGGCGGCGGTACAGGGCGGGCGCGGCACCGCGCACCCGGCCCGGCAGCCGGGTCCAGCCGGGGACGTACACCTCGTCCCGGCCTCGCGACACCGCCTCCCACACCGCGTCGGCGACCCGGCTCGCCGGGACGGGACGGGGCCAGGAGCGCCGGTAGGGCACTCCGCGGCGGTCGAAGAACGGCGTGTCGACCACCCCGGGCACCACATGGCTGATGCCGACCCCCGTGCCGCGCAGCTCGTAGCGCACGGCGTCGGCGAAGGCGCCCAGCGCGGCCTTGGCGGCGGAGTAGACGGCCTCGTCGCGGACGCCTACCGTGCCGGCAAGGGAGCCGATGATGACCACGCGGCCCGTGCCCTGCCTGATCATCTGGGGCAGCAGCAGCCGGACCAGACGCAGCGTCGCCAGCACGTTGACGTCGAACAGCTCGTCGATGGCCGGCTGCGGCATGGTGCTGAACGGTCCGGCCCACCCGATGCCCGCGCCCGCCACCAGCAGGTCGACGCGGCCTACGTTGTCGAGCGCGAACTCCGCCAGGCGCCGCTCGGCACCCTGGGCGGACAGGTCCGCCGGGAAGGCCACGGCCGAGGTGCCCCGGGCGACCTCCTCAAGGCGTGCGCGGTCGCGTCCGTTGAGCACCAGGCGCCAGCCGCCCTCCGCGGCCAGTCGCCGTGCCACGGCCGCGCCGATCCCGGACGAGGCCCCGGTCACCAGCGCGCCTCCGCCCGGTGTCGCTGCACCGCCGGTCCGGCCGGGTGCGGCGCTCGGCGCCGCCGGGGCCTCGACCGGCGTGCCGGAGCCGGACCGTACGCGGGAGGGGGCGTGGGACATCGGGACGCACCTCGAGGATCGGACGGACCGAGGGCCGCCGGTGCGGCCCCGGCGGTACGGGACGGCCTCCGGGCTGGTGAAGTATCCCGGAGGCTGTGCCCGAAACGTGGGACGGGCGGAAGGATGTGCCCGTTCGTTTGACTGCGGTGGGTGAGGGTTACTCACTTCCAGTGTCGTCCGAATCGTCCGTGCCGCCACCGCTGTCCGCCGCCCGCGAGCCCGGCAGGCGCCACGCGCCCGCCCGGCCGGCCCCGACGTCCCCGCCCGAGGCGGAGCGGCTGCTCGTGGTGACCGCGAGCATGGGGTCGGGCCATGACACGGTGGCCGCCGAACTGGCCCGCCGCGCCCGAGCCGCCGGCAAGGAGGCCCGCGTCGTGGACGTACTGGCCCTGCTGCCCGGCGGTCTGGGAAGCGGTCTGCGCGGCTTCTACCGGACCGTCGTCCGTCGGGCCCCCTGGGTCTACGCCGGTATCTACGACCTGTTCCTCGCACCCGGCCCCCGGCCGCGCCCGAGCGGCACCCCGCTGGCACGGCTGGCCGGCGGGCGTCTGCTGAGCCTGGTGGGTGAGTGGCGGCCCGATGTCGTCGTGCCGGTCTTCCATCTGGCCGCCCAGCTCACCGGCCACCTCCGGGTGCGCGGCGCGCTGCGGGTGCCCAGCGCGGTGGTCGTCGTCGACTTCGCGGCGCACCGGCAGTGGCTGCACCCGGGCAACGACCTGCATGTGTGCGTCACGGACGAGACCGCTCGGGAGGTCCGGCGGGGCACCAGCCGGGCGGCGGAGGCGACTGGTCCGGTCGTGGCACCGGAGTTCTTCGCCGCGGGGCCGGGGACGGCCGTGTGGCGGCGCCGGCTGGAGCGGCACGGCGGCGGGCGGCCCGCGGTGCTGGTCTCCGCCGGCGCCTGGGGAGCCGGCAGCCGGCTGGCCGACACGGCCCGACTGCTCGCCGCGCACGGTTTCCTGCCGGTCGTGCTCTGCGGACGCAACGAACGGCTGCGCCGCTCCCTGTCCGGCACGCCGGGTGTCCTCACCCCCGGTTGGGTGACGGACATGCCGGAACTGCTGCACGCGTGTGCCGCCCTGGTGGACAACGCGGCCGGGCAGACCGCCGTACAGGCGCTCGCCGCGGGCCTGCCCGTCGTCGGCCACCGCCCGCTGCCCGGACACGGGGCGGAGGGGCTGCGCCGTATGGCGGCCCTCGGCGTCTGCGACCACGCACCAGAACCGGATGCCCTGCTGCGCTCCCTGACCCGCCTCACGGCGCCGGGCGCGCCACGTGAGGAACGGATCGCGGCCGGGCGCGCCCTCTTCCGGGAGGACCCGCTCGACCTGGTCGTACGGGCCGCGGAGGCGAGCCGCCCTTCCTAGTGCCCCAACAGGCAACGCTCGCCCCGTCGCGACGCCCGGCACGCTCCCCCGAGCTCTTCGAGCAGGGGGTACCCCCACTCGCCGCACCGGCCGAAAGCCCAAGTACGTCCAGTACGGGGACTTCCGGCCGGCACTCCCCCGAGCTCTTCGAGCAGGGGGGACCCCCAGAGCACGCACCGGACGCCGCTCCTTGACGGGCCAACGTTGCCTGCCGGGGCACTAGTGACTCTGGGGCCTCTCAGGGCCGGTCGCCCCGGGTCTCGTCCCGCCGGAGGTCCAGGCGTCCTACGCGGGCGACGTTCTCGCGGTCCTCGGCGTCCTCGCTCGGCGCGGCCGCGAACCAGGCGTCGAGGATCTCCTTGAGCAGCGGTTCGGAGGTCAGCCGCAGGCCGAGCGCCAGCACATTGGCGTCGTTCCAGCGGCGGGCGCCGTCCGCCGTGTAGGCGTCGGTGCACAGAGCTGCCCGTACGCCGGGCACCTTGTTCGCGGCGATGGAGGCGCCCGTGCCGGTCCAGCAGCACACGACGGCCTGGTCGGCGCGTCCCTCGGCGACGTCACGGGCCGCGGCGGCCGAGCACGCCGCCCACTGGGGGTCGTCCCCGGGGCGCAGCGCACCGTGGGTCAGCACCTCGTGCCCGCGCTCGCGCAGCAGGGCGACCAGCGAGCGTGCGACGGGTTCAGCCATGTCCGAGGAGACGGAGATCCGCATGTGCCGGAGACTACTCAGCGCGCCGTCCGGACTCCAAGGGCGCCCGCCCGCTCCTGTCGGCGACCGCGCACGCGGGCGCGTCTGCCCGTGGGCGCGTCCAGTGCTGTCGCAGCACTAGGAGAACCACGCCATCCCGGCGAGCAGCGCGGAGACGAAGAGGACGGCGCCGCCCACGACGGCGGCGGCACGGCGGTGGCGGCGCAGCGAGGAACGCAGTCCGGGTCGGCGCGGGGGCACCCGGTGCACGCTGGTGTTCCAGCCGGAGTCCATGCCGGCGGCCCCCGACGCGACCCCGGCGCGGGCGAGGGCGGGAGCGGTGGCGGCGCGACGGTGCGAGGGAGCCGTACCCCGCTGGCTCGGACCGCGATGCTGCCCGCGTCCCCCGCCCCCGCCCCCACTCCAGTGCTCCGGGGGAAGCGGCTCGGGAACGCCCCGCCAGGCGCCGCCCGCGAACCAGTCCGCTGCCTGCCGGGCCGTGGGCCGCTCCTCCGGCTGTTTGGCCAGCATGCTCAGCAGGTACGCCTCGAAGGCGGGCGGCAGCGCCACGCCCCGCTGGTGCGGCGGTACGGGCGGGGAGTCGACGTGCTGGTAGAGCAGCGCCGTCGCGGTCGACGCCTCGAAGGGCGGGGAGCCGACGGACAGGTGGTAGAGCACGCAGCCCAGCGAGTACATGTCGGAGGCCGCGCTCGCCGGGGTCCCGATGGCCCGCTCGGGCGCCAGGTAGAGGCCGGTGCCGACGATCTGCCCGGTGGTGGTGAGCGCGCCGGAGGGGTCGTCGACGAAGCGGGCTATGCCGAAGTCGGCGATGCGGACGGTGCCCTGGTGGTCGCTGAGCAGGTTGCCGGGCTTGACATCCCGGTGCACGATGCCCTGGGCGTGCGCCGCGGCGAGGCCCTCGGCCGAGTGCTGGGCCACCTGGGCCAGTCGTTCCGGTGAGAGCGGGCCGCCGGCGGTCAGCTCACCGGCCAGGCTGTCGCCCTCGATCAGTTCCATCACGAGGAAGCAGCGGTCCTCCCAGGCACCGAAGTCGAGCGTCCCGACCACGTGCGGGTGGTTCAGCCGGGCCGAGGTCTGCGCCTCCAGTCTGAACCGGGCCTCGGCGGAGGCGTCCGACCCGTCGTTCAGCAGCAGTTTGACCGCGATCGGTCTGCCGAGCACCTCGTCGAGGCCTCTCCAGACCTCGCCCATTCCGCCGCGCCCGATGACCGTCTGCAGCCGGTACCGCCCCGCCACCAGCACCCGTAGCCCCGCCCTCAAAATCCCCGAAGTCCCGCCCTCACGACCGCTCCCCGCAGCAGGCGCGGCAGCAGCCGGGCAGCGCATACGGATCGCGGCAACCGCGGTTCATCTTAACGATCACTCAGGGCGCTCCCGACCCATGCCCGGCCCTCCCGGGCGGATTGTCCGGACAAGAAACCTTCCGACTTTCGGACCGGGGCCCTCCGAGTGAAAAGCGCGGAGTCGCTCGTCATACAAATATGTAGAGCTGATCATGTATGTCATCGTCGCCCTACCCGGCTGATCCACTCGGGAAGGAGAGGACGGACAGTGACCCCTCTGACATGGCTGCTCATCCCCCTGGCGACGTTGTTCATGGCCAGCGTCTGGGGACTCCTCGTGGGACGGCCGCGGCGCGCCGACGACGTGGATGACGTGGAACGCTACGACCGCTTCCGCGCGGCGCTGGGCCGCGCGGCCTCCTGACCGGACGACCGGACTACTTCGCGCTCCGGACACCTCCCGATCCGGACACTCTCGACCGGATGACCGGCTAGCGCAGCAGCAGTTGCAAGCCGCCCACGACGGTGGCCGCGATCACCAGCTGTTCGAACAGCCGCTGGTTGATGCGGTGCACCGCCCACTTGCCGAGCAGCGCACCGGGCACGACGAAGACCACGAGCACGGCGTCCAGGAGGAGCGAGCGGCCGTCGATCAGTCCGAGACCGGCGCTGAACGGCACCTTGGAGACGTTGACGATCAGGAAGAAGAAGGCCGACGTACCGAGGAAGCCGAGCTTGCGGAAGCCCGCCGACAGCAGGTACAGCGACATCACCGGGCCGCCCGCGTTGGCGACCATGGTGGTGAAGCCGCCGAGGACGCCGTAGGAGCGGGCCTTGAGGCGGCCCGGACGGGTGCTGACCGCCTCGGGCTCCTCCCCCCGGTCGGCGCTGCGGCGCCGCCATACCGTCACCCCCGCCATCAGCAGCAGGATCGCCCCGATCGACGTCCGTACGATCCCGTCGTCGGCCCACATCAGGAACAGGGTGCCGACGACCACCCCCGCCGCGACCGCCGGGAACAGCCGCCACAGCGTGGGCCAGTGAGCGTGCCGCCGGTAGGTGAGGACGGCGAGGACGTCGCCGGCGATCAGGACCGGCAGCAGCACTCCTGTGGAGGCGCGGGCGGGCAGGACGGCCGCGAAGACGGCCAGGCTGACCGTGTTGGCCCCGCTGACGGCGGTCTTCGAGAAGCCGACGAGCAGGGCCGCGAAGGCGAGCGCGGCGAATCCCCACCCGGATATGTTCCAGAGCGTCATCGTGTTCATGCGGTGACCGATGTTATGTCCTGACAACCGCGGGGCGTAAGGACCGTCTCACCTGGAGGGGTCGTGGCCGACGTCCGCGAGCACGTCCTGACCGGCGTCCGGGGCGCCCTCGCCGTCCGCGAGTGGCCGCACCCGCGACCGCGGTACGTCGCGCTCGTGGTGCACGGGTACGGCGAGCACTCCGGCCGCTACGAGGAGCCGGCGCGCGCACTGGGCGCGCACGGAGCGGCCGTATACGCCCCCGACCACATGGGCCATGGGAAATCGGCGGGCGAACGCGTGGTGGTCGAGGACTTCGAGGAGGTCGTCACCGACGTGCGCGCCGTGGCGGATCTCGCCCGTGCCGCGCACCCCGGGCTGCCGCTCGTGCTGATCGGCCACTCCATGGGCGGGCTGATCTCCACCCGCTACGCCCAGCGCCACGGCGCGGAACTCGCCGCGCTCGTGCTGTCCGGGCCGGTCATCGGCGCCTGGGAGCTCCCGGGCCGGCTGCTGGCCCTGGACGAGATCCCCGACACGCCGGTCAGCCCGGCCGCGCTCTCCCGGGACCCGGCGGTCCGTGCGGCGTACGCGGCGGACCCGCTCGTCTGGCACGGCCCGATGAAGCGGCCGACGGTCGAGGCGTTCGCGCGGACCCTGAAGGCCGTCGCCGAGGGCGGCGACGTCGGGGAGCTGCCCGTGCTGTGGCTGCACGGCGACGACGACCGGCTGGTCCCGCTCGACGGGAGCCGGGCCGGGGCCGAGCGGCTCGGCGGCACGCTGACCGAGCGGATCTACCCGGGCGCCCGGCACGAGGTGTTCCTGGAGACGAACCGGGCGGAGGTGTTCGCCGACATGACGGACTTCCTGGACCGCGTACTCGCGCGCTGAGCGCCCGTCTCGGGCCCGGAAAAGGGCGTCCGACCTGGGCGGGGCGGTTGTTTGCCCCCTTTCGACGAGGGCACTCGCGCCCCCATGGAGTGGTTGCGCGGTGCGGTTGGGACCGGCCGGGACCAGCGAGGCCGAACGCATCGCGCCGCTCCGTACCGCCAGAGACGACTCCCAGAGACGACTCCCCAAGGAGGACCACCGCATGACTGTCGTGAAGAGCACGATCCCCGAAGCGGCCCGTCAGGTCACCGGGGACGCGCTGCAGAGCACTCTCGTGGACCTTCTCGGGCTCTCCCTGATCGGGAAGCAGGCGCACTGGAACATCGTGGGACCGCGGTTCCGGTCCATCCACCTCCAGCTCGACGAAGTGGTGGCGGCGGCCCGCGAGTTCGCCGACACGGTCGCGGAGCGCGCCGCGGCGCTCGGCCTGCCGCCGGACGGACGCCCGGAGACGATCGCCTCGGCCTTCACGCTGCCCGGCCCCAAGGACGGCTGGGTGCGCGACACGGAGGTCGTCGCGGTCATGGTCGAGTCCCTGGAGGCGGCCATCAAGCGGCTGCGCGAGCGCATCGACGCGACGGAGAAGCCCGACCCGGTCACCCAGGACCTGCTGATCACGATCACGGCCGAACTGGAGAAGCAGCGCTGGATGTTCGCCGCCGAGAACGTGAGCGAGCGCGGCTGAGCACCGCACGGCGGCGGGCCGGCCGGTCCGGCGTACGCACCGCCGTCACCCGAGCGGCCCCGTCCCGCGGCGGCGGGCATGCGGGACGGGAGCGCCACGCCTAACGTCGAAACCGCACACCAACGGCGGTGTCCGGGACGGCCCCAACGCCGTCCGAGGATGCCGGTTCGGCGTGGGAGGCCGGTCAGCCAATGAGACTCACCGAAGCACGCCGCCGCGACCGGGACCCGGACCGGCCGCTGCTCGTCAGCAGATGGCATGAGACGGCGGACCGGCATCTGACCCCGCTGCGACGGTCGTTGCTGATCACCTGGATCTCCTTCGGGGTCACCTTCGGCACCGTCCGCGTCATCACGCACGGCATCCGGGGCGGCTGGCTGCCCTGGGGCAACATCTCCGCCGGTGGCGAGCACCTGCACCACTACAACATCGGCATCGCCACCCTCGCCGGCGTGGGCCTGATCGCCGTACGCGGTGACGAACGCGCGGTCGGGCACCCCGCCGTCGCGGCCGCCTACGGCTGCGGCACCGCCCTCATCTGCGACGAGTTCGCACTCCTGCTGGATCTCAAGGACGTCTACTGGGCCAAGCAGGGGCGGATCAGCGTCGACGTCTCCCTCGGAGTGCTCTCCGTGCTGGGCGCCTACCTGACGGCAAAGCCGTTCTGGCACGAGATCGGCCGTGTCACCCGGCACCACATCGTCGCCGCGGCCGCACGCCACGGCAGCGCCACCGCCTGATTCCCGCACCGCCCAGCACGGCCCGGCCGCCGTCATGCACGCCGCGCGGGCGGTCGCACCCACCGTGAGGAGCAAGGCATGAGCCCAGCCGAGCGCCAGGAGCGCGGCACCGAGGCCTCGGGGCAGGACCCCGCCCCCCAGCAGTGCGGGGTCGCAGACCGGCCCGTGCGGTCCCAGGCGGCGGGACCGGGGCCGTCCGCGATACGTATGCGCATATCGCGGGCCGATCCCTGGTCGGTGATGACGACGAGTTGTCTGGTGCTGCTGGGACTCGGTGCCTGCGTGCTCGTCACCATGGTGCTCGTCTGGGCCATGCTCACCGCGATGGACCCGGAAGCCTGGCCCTCCTTCGGCTGGACGCTCGTCATCGCCGCCGGTGTCGTCACCCTGGAGGTCGTCCTGGGTACGGCCATGGCGACCCTGGGCGCGTTCCTCTACAACATGTCCTCGCAGTACGCCGGGGGTGTTCATCTGACGCTGGCAGAGGACGCGGCGGCCGCCTCCGATCTCCGGCCCGACCTCCGGCCCGATCTGCTTCCGGACGTCGGCGGGGTGTTCCACCGTTTCCAGGACCGCCTGGGATTTCCGCCGCCCGGCTGCGGAGCGCGCTACGTCGAGTTCGTCGACCGCTGCGGCGACGCGTGGCGGCGGCTGCGCGGCCGGGTCGGCGGCGGGCGGATCACTCCGCAGGACACTCGGCAGGACAGTTGGTACGACACTCGGCAGGACAAGGACAGCCGGCCCGGCCCGGACGACCGCGACCGCAGGGACCGGGACGACCCGGACACCCGGGTCGAGGAGACCACTCCCGGCTGACGGCCCCGGCTCCCAGCTGACGGCCTGGACTCCCCTCTGCCGACAGCCAGGACTCCCCCGGCTCCGGGCACCCCGCGGGCAGCCGGCGGTCAGCCGCCGAGGCCGGGCGGCAGGCGCAGCAGGCGCGCGATGGTGCGCAGTACCCCGTTGTCGTTGTTGGAGGGGGCCAGATGGCGGGCCCGGCCGATGACCTCGGGGTGGGCGTTGGCCATGGCGAACGACCACTCGGCGGCGTCCAGCATCTCCAGGTCGTTGAGGTAGTCGCCGAACACCAGGGTCTGGGCGGGCGTGATCCCCAGGTCCCGCTGGAGCCGGCGCAGCGCGGCGCCCTTGTCGGCGGTGCGGTTCATCACGTCGACCCAGTGCTCGCCCGAGACGACGACCTGGTGGGTGGCGGCGAACCGCGCCAGCACCGGGGCGGTGGTCCGCTCGGCCGACCCGAAGTCGAACAGGGCCACCTTGATGATGTCGTCGTCGACGGCCGCCGCGTCCGGCACGATCCGGTGCCGTACGTAGTACTTGCGGACCTCGGTCAGGAAGGCCTCGTCGGTCCGCTCCACATAGGCCGACCGCTTGCCGCAGACCACGGCGCCCACGTCCACGCCCTGGGCGACGAGTTCCCGTACGGATCCGACGAGGCGGGCCGCGACGGCCGGGTCCAGGGGGGCGGAGCTCAGCTCCATTCCGTCCCGGACGACGTAGGTGCCGTTCTCCGCGATGAACACCATGCCCTCGTCGTGGCCGGCGAACTGCTCGGCCAGCGTCGCGTACTGACGGCCGCTCGCGGGGCTGAACAGCACCCCGCGGCGGCGCAGTTCGGCCAGGGTCGGCCACAGTCCGGCCGGGAGCCGCTTGGCGTCGTCCAGGAGCGTGCCGTCCATGTCGGTGACGATCAGCCGTATGCCGACGGGGCCGGTGACGGTTTCCGGGGCGGGTTCGGGGGTGGTGAGCAGGGGCGAGGGTGTGCTGGGCATGTCCGTTTTCCGTGGCGGGCGCGGCGGGCGCGTCCGGGGTGGTGGGGCGCCGGCTCCGTTGCCGTGCGCGAGGGGTGCGGTGGTCGACGCCGTACCGACTCCGCGACGTCGCCGGCCGGGTCGGCCGGGCCGTGCCTCCGCGGTGGCGCCACGGCCCCGCCAGCCTACCGGGGCCTCCTGGCAGGGGTTCCGTCCCGATCAGGTCCGGGGCCGCCCGGGGCCCGAGTCCGGCGGTCTCCCCGGCCGGCCGGGTTCGGCCGATTCCCGGACACGGTGATCACCGGGCGGCACAATGGCGACGTCGGCCGCGGCCGGCCGCGGGCAGGGCGCGACCACGGCCACGACCGTCACGAGACGGCACGAGACGGCACGCGACGAACCAGGAGTGCAGACGTGAGCGAGAGCCACACCCCGCCGGACGGGTCGGCGAGGCTGAACACCGCGGTGGCGCACAACGCGCGCGTGTGGAACTACTGGGTCGGCGGCAAGGACAACTACGAGGTCGACCAGCAGGTCGGCGAGCACGTCGCCGGGATGTTCCCGGTGATCCGGGACGTGGCCCGCGCCGACCGCGAGTTCCTCGGACGGGCGGTCCGCCACCTGACCGCCGAGCGCGAGGTGCGCCAGTTCCTGGACGTCGGCACCGGGCTGCCGACGGTCGACAACACCCACGACACAGCCCAGCGGATCGCCCCGGACGCGCGGATCGTGTACGTCGACAACGACCCGGTCGTCCTCGCGCACGCCCGCACGCTGCTGACCAGCACCCCCGAGGGCGCCACCGCCTACATCGAGGCCGATGTGCACGACCCGGAGGCCATCGTCGAGCGTGCCTCCGCGACCCTCGACTTCGGCCGGCCCGTCGCGGTGATGATGCTGGGCATCCTGAACTTCGTGCTGGACACCGACCAGGCGCGCGACATCGTCCGCCGTGTCATGGCGGCGGTCCCCTCGGGCAGTTTCCTGGTGCTGACGCACCCCACCTACGACGCCGACCTCGGCGGCGAGGGCAACGTCCCGGCGATGGAGTTCTGGAACGCCAACGCCACACCGCCGATCACCGCCCGCTCCCGTGCCGAGGTGGCCGCCTTCCTCGAGGGCCTGGATCTGGTCGAGCCGGGCCTGGTGCCGTGCTCGCGGTGGCGCCCGGACGGCGACTCCCCCGCCGCGGTACCGCAGTTCGGCGCGGTCGCCGTGAAACCCTGACGCGGGCGGTACCCGGCCGCCGGTTCGCCCGAGCCCGTCGAGGAGGACTATGACCACCCTTGCCGACCCCGTCCCCGGCGGGCGTCCCGGCGACGTCGAACGGGCCACCGCGCTCAGCGGTGAACTCGCCGGGCGAGGCGTGCACGGAGTCGTCCTGGCCTACGTCGACACCGCGGGGATCGCCCGGGTCAAGACGGTACCGACGGCCAAACTCCCCTCGGCGGCGGCCTGGGGGGTGGGCATGTCCCCGGTGTTCGACACCTTCCTGGCGCACGACTCGATCGTCACCACCGACGTCCTCGGCTCCCCCGACGGCGATCTGCGGCTCTACCCCGACCTCGATCACCTGGTGGTCCTGTCCGGCCAGCCCGGCTGGGCCTGGGCCCCGGTCGACCGGATCACGCAGGAGGGCGAGCGCCACCCCGGGTGCAGCCGTACGTTCCTGCGCAGGATCACCGCCGACGCCGAGCGGCACCACGGCCTCACCTTCGAGGCGGCCATCGAGGTCGAGTGGGCCGTGGGCCAAGGACACGCGCCCGGGGGCGAGTTCGAGCCCGCGGTGTCGGGTCCGGCGTACGGGGCCGTCCGGCAGGTGGAGCTGAGCGACTGCGCCGCCGACCTGCTGGCGGCCCTCGCGGCGCAGGGCGTGGACGTGGACCAGTTCCACCCCGAGTACGCGGCCGGGCAGTTCGAGGTGTCCGTCGGCGCGCTGGACCCGGTGGCGGCGGCCGACCGCAGCGTGCTGGTGCGGCAGACCGTGCGGGCCGTGGCCCGGCGGCACGGGCTGAAGGTCTCCTTCGCGCCGGCGGTCCTGGCGCGGGGCGTGGGCAACGGCGGTCATGTCCACCTCTCGGCCTGGCGCGACGGGACCAACCTGCATTCCGGGGGCGACGGCCGCCACGGCATGACGGCCGAGGCCGAGTCCTTCACGGCCGGCCTCCTCGCCCATCTGCCCGCGCTGACGGCGGTGACCGCGCCGAGCCCGTCCAGCTATCTCAGACTCAAGCCCTCCCAGTGGGCCGGGGTGTTCACCGCCTGGGGCCGGGAGACCCGCGAGGCCGCGCTGCGCGTGGTCACCGGGACCCGGGGGCAGGGCGCGCGGGCGGCCAACCTGGAGGTCAAACCGGTCGACCTCGCGGCCAACCCGTACCTGGCGCTGGGCTGCCTGATCGCCGCCGGGCTGGACGGGACGGCGTCGTCAGCGTCCCTGCCCGAGGAGATCACAGGGGACCCGGCCCGGTTCGGTGAGGCGGAGGCGGCGGCCCGGGGCGTACGGCGCCTGCCGGTCTCGCTGGCGGAGGCGGTCGCCGCGTTCCGTGGGGACGACCTGCTGCACACGGCTCTCGGACCGGTCCTCGCCGACGCGGTCACCGCCGTGCGGCAGGGCGAGATCGCGGCTGTCGAGGGGCTGGACGACGAGCAGGTCGCGGCGGCGTACCGCTGGACGTACTGATGAGCGCGTCGACCGGGGCCGGAGCGGTCCAGGAGGCGCTGGCGGCGCTGCCGCTCGTGGACCACCACTGCCACGGGGTCGTCACCGCCGACCTGGACCGGACCGGCTTCGAGTCCCTGCTCACCGAGGGCGAGGCATGGCCCGGCAGCGGGATCTCGCCGTTCGACAGCCCGGTCGGCGTGGCCGTGCGCCGCCACTGCGCGCCGGTCCTCGACCTGCCGCGACACGCGCCCGCGGAGGAGTATCTGGCCCGCCGCACCGAGCTGGGCGCGGCGGAGGTCAACCGGCGCTTCCTCGGCGCCTGCGGCACGAAGGTCTTCTGCGTCGACACCGGATTCGCTCCCGAGCCCGGCACCACCCCGCGGGAGCTGGCAGGCGCGGCGGGCGGTGGCGCGGTGGCGTACGAGGTCGTGCGGCTGGAGCGCGTCGCGGAGGCCGTGGCGGCCGGGGGCGTCGAGCCCGGCGAGTACGGCGCCGCCTTCCGTGCGGCCGCGCAGGACGCCGTGCGGCGGCCGGGCGTGGTCGCGGTGAAGTCGGTGGCCGCGTACCGCACCGGCTTCGACCTGGACCCGGCACGCCCCTCGCCGGAGGAGGTCACGCGGGCGGCGGCCGGCTGGCTCGCCGGGGCGGGCGACCGTCTCGACGACCCGGTGCTCGTACGGCATCTGCTGTGGACGGCCGTCGACCTCGGTCTTCCCCTCCAGTTGCACACCGGGTTCGGCGACGGCGACATCCGCCTGCACCGCGCGGACCCCGTCCTTCTGACCGACTGGCTGCACCTGACCGCCGGCACGATCCCGGTCCTGCTGCTGCACTGCTGGCCCTACCAGCGCCAGGCAGCCTATCTGGCCGCCGTGTTCGAGCGGGTGTACCTCGACGTCGGTCTGACGCTGCACCACGTGGGTCCCGCCCGGGCCCGGGCGGTCCTGGCCGAGGCCCTGGAGATCACGCCGTTCCGCAAGCTGCTGTACAGCTCCGACGCCTACGGTGTGGCCGAGTTCCACCACCTGGGCGCGGTGGCCTTCCGGCAGGGACTGGCCGGGCTGCTGCGGGAGCGGGTGGACGCCGACGAGCTGAGCCCGGCGGACGCGCTGCGGATCGCCCGCTGGGCGGGGCGGCACAACGCCCGGCGGGTCTACGGATTCACCGACCTCACCGACCTCGACGACCCCGCTGACCCCACCGATCTCCCTGCCACCGACCTCCCCCGTTGAGCACCACTGAAAGTATGATCAAGTGATGTCTGACATGACCGAAACCACGCCCGGTTGGCTGACCACGGACGAGCTGGAGTCGGCACGCGCCCGCATGCCGATCCTGTACGTCGAGGCGGTGCCGGTGCGCGTCGACGACAGCGGCGAAGTGACCAGCATCGGCCTGCTGCTGCGCATCGGACCGGACGGAACGGTCAACCGGACCCTGGTCTCCGGCCGGGTGCTGCACCACGAGCGCGTGCGGGACGCCCTGCTGCGCCATCTGGAGAAGGACCTCGGTCCGGTGGCGCTGCCCCGCGTGCCGGCTTCCCTCCAACCGTTCACCGTCGCCGAGTACTTCCCGACGGCCGGCATCACGCCGTACCACGACCCGCGTCAGCACGCCGTGTCGCTGGCCTACATCGTGCCGGTCGCCGGCGACTGCCGTCCCCGGCAGGACGCGCTGGACCTGGTGTGGTTCAGCCCGCAGGAGGCGGCCTCCGCAGCGCTGCAGAGCGAGATGCCGGGCGGGCACGGGGTGCTGCTCAAGCAGGCGCTGGCCCACGTGGGTCACGCGTACTGACGGGCGCCGCGAAGGGCGCCTCCGGTATCACCGGCGGCGCCCTCCCAGGCACGGCCGGCTATCCGGCGGTCGCACGGGCCGCCGGGGCCGGGCGGCGGTCCTCCTCCATGACGAGGTGGTCGGCCGGCCCGTCCGGGTCGAGGAGCCGACCCAGCCGGCCCGGCACGTCGAAGCCGACGAGGACCACGACGATCATCGTCCCGGCGAAGGTGAGGACGGCCAGCGCGTGGCCCAGGTCCATGCCGGAGGCGAGGCGGGCGCCGAGGACGGGGGCCACAGCGCCGCCCAGGGCGCCCACGTTGTAGGTGAAGCCCAGCGCGGCGGCCCGGGTGTGGGTCGGGAAGTGGCCGCCGATGTACCGGGGCAGCAGCCCGGAGATGCCGAAGCTGGTGGCCTGGAGCACGAACAGCAGCACGCCGAGCAGCGGCAGGCTGTCGCGTACCGCGAAGACCGGGAAGACGAAGGCCAGTGAGGCCAGCAGCGTGAAGGCGTACGCCTTCCTGGTGCCGATCCAGTCGCCCATGAACCCGGCCAGCCAGCAGCCGGCCATCGTGCCGAAGCCCGCGTAGTAGAGCGCGTCGGTGACCTGGCCGGCGTCGTAGCCCAGGTCGGTCTTCAGATAGGTGGGCAGCAGCGCCTGGATGGGCCAGGAGTACAGGAACGCGAAGAAGATCGTGACGATCATCGACACGTACAGCAGCCAGCCGCGGCGGCCGCCCAGCTGCACGGCGAAGGCGATCAGGCACGCTCCGGCGAGCACCGACAGCACCGGTACGAGACCGTCGCCGAGCGGGGTGAAGACGGCGAAGAGCGAGACGGTGGCCGCCACCGCGAGCACCACGTTGACGGTGGCCCTGGACCGGGTGGTGAACAGCGGGCGGAAGGGGTTGGGCCGCTGCTCCCGCTCGGCGACCGAGGCCCTCCAGTCGGCGGCCTCGGGCAGCGCGCGGCGCATCCACAGCGCGACCAGGACGGGGATCAGGCCGAGGTAGAACATCCAGCGCCAGCCGAGCGACGGCACGACCCACTTGTAGACCTGGGCGGCCAGCACCGTGCCGACGGAGTAACCGGAGATCAGGAAGCCGCTGGCCCGGTTGCGCATGTGCACCGGCCAGCTCTCCATCACGTAGGTGGCGCTGGACGAGTATTCGCCGGCCATGCCCATGCCGATGGCGAGCCGGGCGACGAACAGGCTGGTGTAGTCCCAGGCGAATCCGCAGGCGAAGGTGCCCAGGGAGTACAGCAGGATGCTGACCACCATCGACAGCTTCCGCCCGAAGCGGTCACCGAGCGCACCGAGGAGCGCGCCGCCGAGCCACCGTGTGATGAACGCGGCGGAGACCAGGCTCGCCGCCTGGACGGTGTCGAGGTGGAAGTCGGCGCTGATCTCGGTGAGGACCAGGGTGATCAGGACGAAGTCGAAGCCGTCGAGGACGTAGCCGATCCAGGCGGCGAAGAACGACTTCCACTGACTGCGGCCCACCTGGCGGAACCAGGGCGGCTTGGATGGCGCGGTGAGGTGCACGGTTGCTCCAGGATGCCGGACGGACTCGTCGCCGAGCACCGTCGGAAGGTAAAGGCGCCTCTATCGACGTGTGAGGTGCGTCGCGAAGCGGTGGGTGAGGGCGGTCGGGGCGGTGATGGCGGTGCCGACGACCACGCTGTGGGCGCCCCGGGCGAGCGCCTCGGCCGCCTCCTCGGGGGTGCCGATCCGTCCCTCGGCGACGACCGGGGTGCCGGTCGCGCGGGCGAGGGCGGCGACCAGTTCCAGGTCGGGGCCGGACTGGCGCGGGGAGCCGGGCGCGTATCCCGACAGGGTGGTGGAGACGAAGTCGGCGCCCTGCCGGGCGGCGAGCACGCCTTCCTCCAGCGTGGCGACGTCCGCCATGACCAGGGCGCCCGCGGAGTGCACGGCGGTCACGAGGTCGGCGAAGGAGCCGCCGTCCGGGCGCGGGCGCGCCGTGGCGTCGGCGGCGACCACCTGGGCGCCGGCCTCGGCGACGGCGAGGGCGTGGCGCACGGTCGGGGTGATGTAGACGCCGGTGTCGCCGTCCTTCCACAGCCCGATCACGGGCAGGGCGACGGTGGCGGCGACGGCGGCCACCACCTCGGGACCGTTGACGCGGACGGCCGCGGCGCCGCCGGCCTCGGCGGAGCGCGCCAGCCGGACCAGGGTCGCGGTGTCGCGCATCGGGTCGCCCTCGGGAGCCTGGCAGGAGACGATCAGCCGGCCGGCGACGGCGGCTACGGGCGAGGGGGTCGTGGTCATCGAGGTCCTTCCGAGGAGTGCGGGGACAGGGTGCGGGTGAGCAGGGCCGCCCCCAGTACGGCCGCGTCGGATCCGAGGCGCGGCGGCACCGGGCGCAGCCGGCGCAGGGGGGCCATCAGCTCGGCGCGGAAGGCGTCGGTCAGCGCGGACCAGTACAGGTCACCGATCCGTGGTACGCCGCCGCCGATCACGACGCGGTCCGGGCCGAGCGCGTTGGCCAGGCCGCCGACGGCGCTTCCCGTGGCCCGTGCCCCGGTGGTGATCGCCTGCCGTGCGGTGGCGTCGCCCGCGGCGGCGCGTTCCGCCACGGTCTGGAGGCGGTCGGCCGGCCGGCCGCTCAGGCGCTCGTACAGCGCGGTGATCGCGGGTCCCGAGGCGATCGCCTCGAGGTGGCCGCTGCCGCCGCAGGTGCAGGGCAGGCCGGTGGCCTCGGGGCTCGGTACATGGCCCAGGTGGCCCGCGATGCCGGCGCTGCCGTGCAGCATCCGGCCGTCCACCGCGACGGCGCCGCCGACTCCGGTGCCCACGGCGACGTAGACGAGGGAGGCGGACGGGTCGCCGGCCTCGACGAGTTCGGTGGCGGCCGTGGCGCGTACGTCGTTGTCGCAGGCGACCGGCAGCCCCGTACGGTCGGACAGGCCCGCGGCCAGTGCGGTGCCGGCCCATCCGGTGATGGAGTCGGTGGCGCTGGTGACGGTGCCGGTGCGCGGGTCCACGACACCGGCGGCGGCGACTCCGATCGCCCGGGCGCCGTCGTCCACCTCGCGGGCCGCGGCGGCGAGCGCGTCGAGCACGGCCCGCGCGCCCGCCCGCGCCGGTGTCGGGCGGGCGTGCCGGCGCAGCACCGTGCCGTCCGGGCCGACCAGGGCGGCCGCGATCTTGGTGCCGCCCAGGTCGAGTCCGATGACGGGAGCGGTGCCGGGGGCCGGGGTCCGCGTCATCGGACCGGGGTGAGCCCGGCGGCGCGCAGCCGCGCGTCGACCTCGGCGACGGGTGCGGCGCCCAGCTGGATCTGCGGGAAGGCGGTGTCGCCGCAGTCGATGACGCCCAGCAGGCGCAGCGCCGCCTTGAACGCGCCCAGCGCGGAGGAGCTGCGGCCCATCTCGGCCTCGGGGCCCGCGTCGACCATGGCGAACAGGCCGGTGAGCCGCTCCTGCTCCTTGACGGCCGACGACCAGTCGCCGGCCCGGGCCGCCTCGTAGAGCCGGACGTAGCCGGCGGGGTCGACGTTGCCCAGGCCGGGAACGACGCCGTCGACGCCGGCCAGCAGCGCCGCGTCGACGGTCAGTTCGGAGCCGGTGAGGACGGAGAAGGCGGGCGCGGGTCCCTCGGCGCGGCCCTGGCGTCCGCCGAGTGCGACGAGCAGGCGGCGCAGGGAGCCCTCGTCGCCGCTGCTGTCCTTGAGGCCGGCCAGGGTGCCGTCGGCGGCCAGTTCGAGGATCAGGGCGGTCGACAGCTTGCTGTGCACGGAGACCGGCAGGTCGTAGGCGAACAGCGGCAGTTCCACCGTCTGGCGGATCCGGCGGAAGTGGGCGGCGATCTCCCGGGGGTGGGTGCGGGTGTAGAAGGGCGCGGTGACCACCAGCGCGTCCGCGCCGAGCCGGGCCGCCTGGCGGGCGTGGTCGAGGACGCGGGGGGTGGTGGTGTCGATGACGCCCGCGAGGACCGGTACCCGTCCGTCGACCGCGTTGACCACCGTCTCCAGGGCGGTGCCCCGCTGCTCGTCGGTGAGGTAGGCGACCTCGCTGGTCGAGCCGAGGGCGAAGAGCCCGTGGACGCCGCCGTCGAGCAGGTGCTCGACCAGCCGGGCCAGGGACGCCGTGTCGACCTCGCCGTGGGCGTCGAGCGGGGTGCACACGGGCGGGACGACTCCGCGCAGGGGTGCGGTCAGAGGCATGGGGGCTACTCCATGGGCTGGAAGACGGAACTGCTGATCGCGGCCGGCTGCTCCACGAAAGGGACGTCAGATGTCTGACGTCTGAACAATAAGACGCAGCCGCCCGGGTCGGTCAAGAGGGGGATGGCTCACACTCTCGATTCCGACCCGGGCGGCAAGTCCCGACGAGGGGAACGACGTCCGGGGCCCGCCGGTACGGGCGGGCCGCTCCGGTGACCGGTCAGGCGGTGCGCTCGACCTCGCCCACCGGGCCCCGGCCCGCCTGCGCCTGAGCCTCCGCCAGCCGCCTGCGCACCGGCGCGTAGTGGCCGGAGAGGGCGTGCACGAACCCCTCGACATCCCCCTGCCTGGCCGCCCGCACGATGGCGCGGTGGTCGGCGATGGTTCCCGCCTCGGCCTCCTCGGAGATGCCCTCCAACTGCGGCGCGACGATGGCGTAGACATCCCAGAAGGCCAGCGAGAGCTGGCTGACCAGCTCGTTCTGGAGCGGTTCCATCAGCCGCTCATGGAAGGCCCGGTCGCATTCCGCGAAGCCGTGGTCGTCGTGGGCGCCGCGACGGTCCATCTCGTCGACGAGGACGTCGAGGGCGTCGAGATCCTCGGACCCGAGCGTCGCCATGATGCGTGCGGCCATGCCGCGTTCGATCAGCTCGCGCACCTCGACCAGCTCGGACAGGATCCGGAAGTCGTCCTTGGGACTGAGCAGACCACGGAAGGCCAGGCCCTCCACCAGCGCGGACAGGCTCAGCCGGCCGACATACGTGCCATGACCGCGCCTCACCTCGACGATGTCCAGCACCGCCAGGGTCTTCACGGCCTCGCGGACGCTGGACCTGCTGGCGCCGAGGGCGGTGCACAGTTCCGCCTCCGACGGCAGCGGGTCTCCCGGCTTGAGGTGATTGTCGAGGATGTAGCTCTTGATCGCCTCCGAGACCTCCTGACGCAGTGACGGCCTGACCGCCGCTCGGACCTCTTGCGGACGCGACGAATTCACCTCTTGACCCCTTCTGCTCAATGAAGCTACCTTCACAGCCTATCAAGGTCGGACATCAGACGTCTGATGTCGCGGCCTCAATTCTTCTTCCATTTCCCCGCGTTGTGCCGCCCCTGGAGGGACCTCACGTGTCGTACAAGACGCCCGTCGGCATGGATCGTCGCAGATTCCTGCGCTACGCGAGCGCCCTCGGGGCCGCCTCGGCCCTGACCGCCTCGATCTCCGCGTGCAGCGGCCCGGCCTCGACCGGCTCGAACACCGGCGCGAGCGGCGGAGGAGGCACGGACACCATCGAGACGGGCATCTCCTACGCGCTCTCGACCGGCTTCGACCCGATGATCGCCTCCGGCGCCACCCCGATCGCGGCCAACCTGCACGTCTTCGAGGGCCTGGTGGACCTGGACCCGGTCACGCTCGAGGCCCGGCCCGGCCTGGCCACCGCGCTGCCCGTCAAGGTGAACGCCACCACCTACCGCGCCACCCTGCGCGAGGGCGCCACCTTCCACGACGGATCCGACGTCACCGCCGAGGACGTCGTGTACAGCTTCGAGCGGATCCTCGACGAGAAGAACGCGTCCCTGATGGCGCAGTTCCTGCCGTTCCTCGACTCGGTCAAGGCGGTGGACGCCAAGACGGTCGAGTTCAAGCTGAAGTACCCCTTCGCGCTGTTCCCCGGCCGTGTCTCGGTCGCCAAGATCGTTCCGAAGAAGCTGGTGGAGGCGGACCAGAAGGGCTTCGACGCCCTGCCCGTGGGCTCGGGCCCCTACCGGATGGTCTCGGCGACCCGCGAGGACAAGATCGTCTTCGAGGCGTACGACAAGTACAACGGCAGCCACCCGGCCAAGGCCAAGAAGATGGTCTGGCGCCTGGTCTCCGACCCCGCCGCCCGGGTCAGTGCCATGGAGTCGGGCCGGGTGCAGGCCATCGAGGACGTGCCCTACCTGGACGTGGACCGCCTCGCCAGGAAGGCGAAGGTCGAGTCCGTGCAGTCCTTCGGCCTGCTCTTCCTGATGTTCAACTGCAAGCAGAAGCCCTTCGACGACAAGCGCGTGCGCCAGGCGCTCCACTACGCGCTGGACACCGACAAGCTCATCACCACGGCCATGGCCGGCAACGGCTCGGCCGCCCGCAGCTACCTCCAGCCCACCCACCCCGACTTCCACCAGGCCGCCACGGTCTACGGGCACGACCCGGCCAGGGCCAGGAAGCTGCTCGGCGAGGCCGGCGTCAAGAACCTCACGGTCACCCTGCTCACCACCGACACCGGCTGGGTCAAGGACGTGGCCCCGCTGGTCAAGGAGAGCTGGGACGCCATCGGCGTGAAGACCACGCTGAGCATCGGCCAGTCCTCGGCCCAGTACGCCAAGGTGGACGCCGGCTCCTACACGGTCCTGCTCGCCCCCGGCGACCCGTCCGTCTTCGGCAACGACGTCGACCTGCTGATGCGCTGGTACTACTCGGGACTGTGGCCCGAGAGCCGCTATGGCTGGGGCGGGACCGCCGCGTACAAGAAGGTCAACTCCCTGCTGGACAAGGCCGCCCAGGCCACCGACGAGGCCACGCGCAAGGACCTGTGGGGCCAGGCCGTCGACCTGGTCGCGGACGAGGCCGCCCTCTACCCCGTCCTGCACCGCAAGCTGCCCACCGCCTGGAACGACAAGGCGCTGAAGGGCTTCAAGCCCCTGCCGACCACGGGCCTGTCCCTCCTGGACGTCAGCCGCGCCTGACCCGCGTCTGACCCCGGAGCCGCGGCAGCCGCCCGGCCCCCGCCGGGCGGCTGCCGCGCCCCGGTGCCCTCCCCTTCCCTAGGAACCCACGATGGTCACATTCCTCCGGCTCGCGCTGCGCCGTCTGGCGATCATGCCGGTGATGATCCTCGGCATCACGCTGCTCGTCTTCGTGGTGCTTCAGTTCTCGCCCGTCGATCCCGCCTACAACGCCCTGGGCGACGGCGCCTCGGCCGCGGCCCGCGCCGCCTTCGCCGAGGCCAACGGCCTCAACGACCCACTGCCGGTGCGCTACGTCCGCTTCCTCGGCCAGTTGCTGAGCGGCGACCTCGGCTCCACCGTGCCGCCCAGCCAGCCGGTGCTCGACCGGATCTCCATCGCGCTGCCCCTCACCATCCAGCTCACCGCCCTGGGCCTGGTGATCGCGATCGTCCTCGCCCTCGTGCTCGGCGTGACCGGCGCGGTCTTCCGGGACCGCTGGCCCGACCAGCTCACCCGTGTGCTGTCGATCGCGGGCGTCGCCATCCCGTCGTTCTGGCTCGGAGTGCTGCTCATCCAGCAGTTCGCCCTGAACAGCCCGGTGTTCCCCACCGGCGGCTACGTCAACCCGGCCGACTCCTTCAGCGGCTGGCTCAGGTCCATGGCCCTGCCGGCCTTCGCCCTCGCCGTCCCCGTGGCGGCCTCGCTGGCCCGTCTGGTGCGGACCTCCATGGTGGCCGAACTGGACCGCGACTACGTACGGACCGCCACCGGCAACGGGCTGCCCCGCCACGTCGTCGTCCGGGGCGTGCTGCGCAACGCGCTCATCACTCCGCTGACCGTGCTCGGCGTACGGGTGGGCTACCTGCTCAGCGGCGCGGTCGTGATCGAGACGATCTTCGACCTGCCCGGCATGGGCAAGCTGATCCTCGAGGGGGTCACCGGCGGCGACGTCGCCCTCGTCCAGGGCACCGTGCTCACCATCGCCGTCGCCTTCCTGGTCGTCAACGTCGTCGTCGACCTGCTGTACCTGCTGGTCAACCCGCGTATCAGGACGGTGTGACATGTTCCCCAGAAGCGGTCTCGTCAGGAGACTGTCCCGCCCCGGCATCCGGTTCCGGGCGCTTCCCCTGTCCTCGCGCCTCGCTCTGGGCGTGCTGGGGATCGTGGTCCTCGCCGCCGTGTTCGCGCCGCTGATCGCCGCCGATCCGCTCGCCACCGGCACCCCCGTCCAGGCACCCGGCGGCGCCCACTGGTTCGGCACCGACCGGGTCGGCCGGGACATCTTCGCCCGTGTCGTCTACGGCGCCCGGTACTCCCTGGTCATCGGCCTGGGCTCGACCGCCGCCGCCCTCGTGCTGGGCGCGGTCCTCGGCTCGCTCGCCGCCACCTCGCGCAAACTGGGCGACGAGTCGGTGATGCGCACGCTCGACATCGTCATGGCCTTCCCGCCGATCGCGCTGGCGGCCGTGCTGGTCACCGTCTTCGGCACCAGCCTGCCCGTGCTCATCCTGTGCATCGCCTTCGTCTACATGCCCTCGCTCGCCCGTGTGGTGCGCGCCAACGTCATGGCGCAGTACGGCGAGGACTACGTGGCCGCCGAGAAGGTGATCGGCGCCCGCCGCGCGTACATCGTCGTTCGCCACGTGGCCGTCAACTGCGCCGCGCCCGTCATGGTGTTCGCCACGGTGCTGGTCGCCGACGCCATCATCTTCGAGGCCAGCCTGTCCTTCATCGGGGCCGGCGTGCAGGACCCCGACCCCAGCTGGGGCAACGTCCTGTCCTACGGCCGGCAGATCCTGCTGTCGGGCGGCTGGTGGGCCACCCTGCTGCCCGGACTGGTGCTGCTGGCGACCGTGCTCGCCCTGAACATCCTGTCCGAGGGCCTCACCGACGCGGCGGCGGCGCCGTCCGACGCGCGCGCCGACGACGGGGACACGCGGTCCGGGGCGGCTTCCGAGACGGGGTCCGCGACGTCCTCCGCGGTCGGGACCGCCGGTGCCGTCGGTGCCGTTGCTTCCGGTGAGTCCGCCGGTTCTGCCCAGTCCGCTGGTTCCGCCGAGACCGGCGACGGTGCGCGGCCCGACGTCACCCCGGTCGGCCCCTGCGCGGACGTCGACGCCGCGCTCGCCCGGCTGTCGGCGCGCGTGCTGAGCGGCCCAGCCGCCGTCGCACCGGTCGCCGACGACGCGGCCGAACTCCTGACAGTGAAGGACCTGACCATCCGCTTCCCCGACCGCTACGGCGACACCCGGGTCGTGGACGGCATCTCCTTCTCGGTCCGCGAGGGCGAGACCCTCGGCCTGGTCGGCGAGTCGGGCTGCGGCAAGAGCATCACCAGCCTGGCCGTCATGGGGCTGCTGGCCCGCAACGCCGAGGTCGGCGGGCGCATCGAGTACCGCGGCCGGAATCTCCTGGAGCTCGGCCCCCGGCAGCGCCGGGCCCTCAACGGCCCGGAGATCGCCATGGTCTACCAGGACGCGCTCTCCTCGCTGAACCCCTCGGTGCTCGTCGGCCGGCAGCTGAAGCAGCTCACCAGCCGCGGCGGTACGCAGACCCCCACCGAACTCCTCGAACTGGTCGGCCTCGACCCGCGGCGGACCCTGCGCAGCTACCCGCACGAACTCTCCGGCGGCCAGCGTCAGCGCGTACTGATCGCCATGGCGCTCTCCCGCAGCCCCCGCCTGCTGATCGCGGACGAACCGACCACCGCGCTCGACGTCACCGTCCAGGCCCAGGTGGTGGAACTGCTCGAACGGCTCCGCGACGAGCTCGGCTTCGCGATGATCCTCGTCTCCCACGACCTGGCGCTCGTCGGCGATCTGTCGCACCGGATCGCGGTGATGTACGCCGGCCAGGTCGCGGAGGTCGCCGAGACCCGGTCGCTGCTGTCCGCGCCCGCCCACCCCTACACTCGCGGGCTGCTCGGCTCGGTCGTGTCGCTGGAGACGGGTGCCGAGCGGCTGCACCAGATCCCCGGCATCGTCCCGGCGCCCCGCCGCTTCGGGGACGGCTGCCGGTTCGCCTCGCGCTGCGCCGCGGCGACCGACCTGTGCCGCACCACCCCGCCCGTGCCCGGCGGCGGGCCCGACCACAGCACCGCGTGCCACCACCCCGTGCCGGCCGCCCCGCTTCAGGAGAGCAACCGATGATCCGGCTCGACCACGTACACGTACGCCACAAGGCCCGCGGCGGCGGCCTGTTCGACCGAAGCCACGTGCACGCCCTGACCGACGCCTCGCTGGAGGTCGGGCGCGGGGAGATCGTCGGCCTGGTCGGCGAGTCCGGCTGCGGCAAGTCGACCCTGGCCCGGGTGCTCACCGGTCTGCAGCGGCCCACCGAGGGAACGGTCACCTTCCACGGCGAGGACCTGTGGGCGATGCCCGGTGCCCGGCGCCGCGACGAGTTCGGCTCCTCCGTCGGCGTCGTCTTCCAGGACCCGTCGACCGCTCTGAACCCCCGGCTGCCGGTGGGCCGGATCCTGCGCGACCCTCTGGACGTGCACCGGCGGGGCGACGTCAAGGAACGCGACGCGCGGGTCGAGGAGCTGCTGGACCTGGTCGGCCTGCCCGCGCACACCCTGCGGGCCCTGCCGGGACAGCTCTCGGGCGGGCAGCGCCAGCGCGTGGCCATCGCCCGCGCACTCGCCCTGGAACCCGAGTTGATCGTCGCCGACGAGCCGACCAGCGCACTCGACGTGTCGGTACGCGCGCAGGTCCTGAACCTGCTGGTGGACCTGCGGGACCGGCTGAACCTCGGCATGGTGTTCATCTCGCACGACATCCAGACCGTGCGGCACCTCGCCGACCGGCTCGCCGTGCTCTACCTCGGCCGGATCGTGGAGGAGGGTCCGGCGCGGCACGTCGCCGCCTCCCCCGCGCACCCGTACACCCAGGCCCTGCTGTCGGCCACCCCGAGCCTGATGGAGCGCAGCGAACGCATCGTGCTGCACGGCCCGGTGCCGTCGGCGGTCAACCCGCCGCCCGGCTGCCCCTTCAGCACCCGCTGCTGGAAGGCCGACGACGCCTGCCTGACCGCCTTCCCCGCGGCCGGGTCCGGCCCCGGCGAGTCCCACCGGTGGCACTGCGTCCATCCGCAGACCGAGGACGACCGGTCGTAGGGACGACTTCCCGTACGGGCCCTCTCCTCCACCTTGCCGAGGTGGAGGAGAGGGCCCGTACGCGGTTGTCAGGAGTCGGATCGGCGGGCCGCCGTGTGGAAGTCGCGGTGCAGTTCGCGCAGGCGGTCGGTCAGGGCCGGGACGGGGCCCTGCACCGTCAGGCCGGGTACCACGTCCTGGATCGGCAGGCAGCGCACCGGGGAGGGCGGCACGCCCAGTTCGGCCAGCCAGTCGGTCAACTGGGCTGCTGAGTGGGCGTAGACGATCCGGCCGAGGCCGGCCCAGCCGTGGGCGGCGGCGCACATGGGGCAGTGCTCCCCGGAGGTGAAGACGGTGGCCTCCGCCCGCTGCCGCTCGGTGAGATGGGCGGTGGCCCAGCGGACCAGCTC